>JAFTUS010000122.1 GCA_017466125.1 Lentisphaeria bacterium
AAAAAGAGCGTAGCGGCCGAACGTCGGCCTCGGTAGTGGTCGGCTGTCGCCCCGTGCGGGGCTCTCGAGCCTCCGGGGCGTTGAGCGGACGAAGCATTCCGAAGCCCCTGTAAAAATCAGTCAACCTTTCGTACACAGCCTTACTATTAAAAGATAAAGGTCAGGTGCGGTTTGGTCAAATAACTCGCCTCATCACAAAATTTGAGACATTAACTTTCAGTTTTATTTGGTCTGACAATAACCCATTTCCCGTTTTTGTCGGAACCAGTGCGGTCTATCAGCTTGAAATCCTCGCGTAATTGCTTCAAATACACACGCACCGTTTCTCTGCTTTTTCCTATCTGATCAGCAATTTGCTGATAGGATATATGGGGGTTCGCCTTTAGCAGCTCCAACACCTGAGCCAATCTTACAGGCAGATTTTCTGTGTTTACAGGCAGATTTACAGGCAGATTTACAGGCAGATTTCCTGTATCAACCGCCCTGCGCCATTTGCCGGATTCCATGAGTTTGGCTTCAAAAACGGTGATACGGTCTATGGTAAAAACAGCCTTGCCGTTACCGTTTATTTCCAACTCCCGCTGAACTTCCGGGATGCCGTGATTAAGCATATTGACATAACCGAGGATTTGCATACCTTCGGCAACTGCAGGATTGCGGTAGTCATTCACTGTCGGGAAGTTTTCCGGTCTGGCTTTGCCATACAACCCGCCGTGATTGATGATTTCGATTCGATCCGGATACTGATAAAACTTGATCGGAGCATTGCCGTTGTAATCCCGGTGCATAATTGCGTTCATCAGGATTTCACGCAGTGCCCACTTGGGGTAATTGCAAACGATTTCCTCCCGCAACGCTGAAACCGGAATCGGGCGTTTCTGAACGATAGCCATATCAATAAAAGCATCCAGTTGCGGCAGCATTTCACAGAGATTACCCTGAAACATCCGCTGGTTCATTATTGCCGAAGCATTGTCCATACCATCCCATCTGACATACTGGACATAAGCTCCGGGCATGAAGCGGCGGGGATCTGTACCGAAAAGCAGCAGTGCCGCATTGGTCGGACAATCATAGACCTTGCTGTAAAGCCGCAAAGAAATCATCCATTCCTTAACAGAACGGTTGTTTTTAGATACGATTCCCGCATCAACGGCTTTGGGCAGATAGTATTTGGTAAACAAATCCTGATCAATATCTTCCAGCGTTGCCTGACAACAGGGCGTATTATCCATGGTCGGAAAATTGTAACTGCGGCGTTCGGTCAGAATCTCTTCTTCCTCTCTGGTGGCCAAATCTTTTCTGGGACCGATACGGATGAAAGTTCTCCCCCGATAACGGACGGGCGGCAGATTGGAAGGTGTTACTTCTACAACCAGCACATCGCCATCATCGAAAGAAAAAACTTCCACGCTCATAACCGGCATCGGCAAAATATTTCCGTCAGAACGGATTGCAGATATTTTCTTCAACAGCTCATCAGTAACTTTCAATCCGGAACGTTTGCCATCATCAGTAATGCCAATCAAAAGATACCCGTTCAATTTGCTGTTGGGCATATCATTAGCAAAAGCACAGATCGCCTCACAGAATTTGTCTATATTGGTAGTAGAAACGGTCTTTTCAATCCGGAAAGTTTCGACACTTGTTATCAACGCTTCAAGTTCTTCTCTTGTGATCATTTGTCTACTCCTTTCTCCGACCTTACTCTGAATACAGAATTAAAACTATTCAAACATACGGTATTTGCCGAGGCATCTTTCCGTAATATAGCATAAAAATGTACTTTTTCAATCAGAGATTGAACCTTTTCTGAAAGTTCAATACCTTGAACCTACGGTAGAGCAACACAAAAAAACTCAAGATGAATATGATTACTTTTTTTTGATGTTGATTTATGGCACAACTGTCCCAAATATAAACTTACCTTGCGGCTGTTGTATTTGCGGAGTACAGATTTCATGAGTACTGTACCGGGAGCTCAGTGCGGCGAATAATGGTTCTTCAAGAATAAAGTCGGATTTAGAACGTGACGGAAAACTTCCGGTATCGTTCCATGCCGAAAATTCGTGCCCGTATTTGTAACTTTCCGGTTATCAGTTGGTTTTTATAAGGCTTGGTTCTGAACGTTGCCTGTTTAGGGGGGGGCGGTTTCGGGGAATTGTGTTACGGTTCTTCGGAAATGTCCCAGATATACTGCCACAGCGTTTGCATGAGTATGAAGAGTTCACGGCTTTCGATGATAATGGTGTAATTCTCCTTCAACGCAGAACAGATGGCGATTTTTTCATCGTAAATGTAAAGTCCCGATATGTTGTTGCTGATCGGCTTGGGCAGATAACGGACCTTGCGCAGATGCTCGTCTCCCGGTTGAAGATGCGCCCAGGAAACCTCCTTTGAACGGTTGCGGATGGAATAGGACCAGATCCCACGTTTCAAACGTTCATCATAATAGGCCTTTTCCTGTTCAAAAGTGGAAAAACAAATCATCTCTCCTATGGAGCCGAAGTAACAGTATTTCTTCGATTTTACATTCAAAAGTTCATCCCGGATCACCGCTGCTCCCTCCGCTCCGTCAAAACAGTGTACTCGGGTGCGGTGGTTCCCTCCGGAATAAAGTTCTTTCAAACCGGGCAGAAGTGCGTCAAGGGTTCGCTGACGCTCCTGCTGGAGCTGCTGGAACGTTTCCGGATCTTCCGCACAAAAAAGTTTTTTCCCGTTGGATAATGTTTCTGTGACCAATCGTTTTTCTTTGAGGGCATCAAGCACATCGTACACCGTCGGATGTTTGTACTTGGCGGCTTTGGCAATTTCGATCGCCGTCGCCGAGCCGAGTTGGAGCAAGGTAAGGTAAACCTTTGCCTGTCTGCCGTTCAAACCCAGCATGTTGAGTTGTTCAATGATATTCATTTTTCTTTATGTCGTAAAAAAGCGACATCCTTTCTTTTGTTTTTTCTGCTTGCGAATTAAAATAACATGCAGTATATTATAAGTAAAGCGACATTTTGAAAAAAGAAAGGTTTTTTTATGTCATTTACTGCTTTTGTATTGATTTTTCTTTCAGTCTTTCTCCATGCGGCATGGAATTTTTTGAGTAAAAAAGGAAATCCGTCCGGCGCATTTTATCTGCTGATGGGGGTTGCGGGGACGGTGATAACTTTTTTCGCCCTGCCGCTCTCTGATTTGTCGTTGAGTGAACTGCCGGGGAAATTCTGGCTGTTCCTCGCCGGAAGTTTTTTCTTTGAAATGTTCTACAATCTGGGGCTGGCATACGGATACCGCGCGGCTGATATTTCGCTGATTTACCCGATGGGGCGCGCCATGCCCGTACTGCTGATCGCCGCAGTCTCTATGCTTCTGGGAATCGGCGAAAGACCCGGCAGCACGGCTCTGGCCGGTATGGTGATCATTTTTGCCGGTTGTATTTTAATGCCGCTCAAAGACTTTAAGAGTTTCAGCATAAAAACCTACTGCACCAAAGCCATCTTTTTTGTTTTGCTGATTGCTGTCGGAACGACCGGTTATACCATTATGGACAGTCAGGCAGAAAAGGTTTTGCAGATGGTTCCACAGGATTCCCGTCTTATGAAATCCATACTCCATCTGTTTTTTATTGAACTGGGGTTGACGCTGGGATTGGGGGCTTATGTCATGCTTGTTCCATGGGAACGGCAGGAGTTGAAACGCATTATAAAACAGCCGGGTTATCCGGTGATCGCCGGAATATTCAGTGCTGTTGCTTATGTTCTGGTGCTGGTCGCCATGGGGTTCGTCACCAACGTCAGTTTTGTTCAGGCGTTCCGCCAGTTGAGTCTGCCGCTGGGGGTGTTCGCCGGGATCGTCTTTTTGAAAGAGTCTCCCGCCAAACCGAAACTGCTCGGCGTAGCCCTTATCGTACTGGGGTTGATTTTGACGGTCTTGTGATCTACGGGATCAGGCACAGCAGACCGCCGAGGATCAGCAGTTCGGCAATGACGTTTTCGGCGGTTCGTTTTTCCCGCAGAAACACCAGCGAATATATTCCAAAGAAAACCAGATTGGCCCCTTGCATAAACGGTATGCCGATGCCCCCGGCACCGGCTTTGCCCAAGGCATCCAGCGTGTGAAAAAATGTTTTTACTGAAACCGTGTGCAGCAGCGTCATGACCAGTGCCATATACAGAATACTTCTGTTGAAATGCAGTTTTTCACGGCGGCAGAGACTCAGAATTCCCCAGCCGGTAAAGTTGCCCAGACAGACCAGTACCGGGCGCATTGAACCGGGGTCCGTCAACTCTCTGACATGCGACGGCAGCAGATAGAGACTTTGAAGTACCCCGTAGCAGAAGAGTGCCGCCAGTGCGCTTTTCAGCCAACTGCCGGGCCGGGCAAAACCCTTGCGGCAGGGCAGCACGACTCCGCCGAAGAGCAGCAGCAATCCGGCGGCATTTATGATACTGAAGTTATTCCCGCAGAAAAACACCCCGCAGAGAAATGGAAAGAGCATCGCTGCCTGTGCCATAGCCCATACCGGCGCATAGTGGCCGTCATCCATGGCGCGTTTTACCAGATATTGTGCAAACGCATTCAGGAGTGCTGCGCACAGAATGACGGCGCAGAGCAGATAAAATCCGCTGTTGAATACCACTTCCCCCGGCACGGCATAGCAGACGAAACACGCCGCTGCCGCCAGTCCGTTTTGCAGCAGACTGTAACCGATGACATCCAGTTTCTTTCTGGCGCAGCAACTCAGTACGATGCCGATGGCACACCAGCAAACACCGGTGAGCAGTGCATAACAGATCCCGGCGGACAGCATTGCGGACATCAGCCGATGACTTTACCGGGATTGAGCAGATTTTTGGGGTCAAAAGCGGCTTTGATCCCTTTCATCAGCGCAATGGTTTCCGGGGCGAGAGATTCTGCGAGGAAGCCTTTTTTGGCGTACCCGATACCATGTTCGCCGGAGACCTGTCCGCCCAGTTCATGCGCCCGTTCATAGAGGTCGGCGAACACCGCTTCAAGAGCCTTGGGCCATGCTTTTTCATCCAGTTCATCCCGCAGGATATAGATGTGCAGATTGCCGTCCCCGGCGTGACCGAAGGAACGGATGCGCAAGTTATGCTTTTTCTGAAGAGATGCGGCATAGGTGACAAATTCTGCAATGTGGATACGGGGAACGACCACATCGCACTCGTCCATTTCAGTCGTGGAGGCTTTGATCGCTTCAAGGAAGGCTCCGCGGGCTTTCCAAATGGATTCGTTGCGCTCATCGGTGTCGGAAATAAAGACGTCTTTTGCGCCCAGTTCCAGACAGCGGTCGGCGACTTTGCGGTAAGCCAGATCGATTTCGGTCTGGCTCATGCCGTCAAAGGTGAGCAGCAGATAGGCATCTGCGCTGTTGTCGGGGAACTTGCGGTTGAGGAACTCTTCGGCGGCGAGGATCACTTCGCGCTCCATAAACTCCACCGCTGTCGGCGTAGAACCCGCCTTGATGACTTCGGGGACGGCGGAAATTGCGGAATTCAGATCCGGGAACGGCACGAGCAGACTGATCTTGTTTTTGGGCAGCGGGATCAGCCGCAGAACGATTTTGGTGATCACGCCGAGCGTACCTTCTGAACCGACAAAAAGTCCTTTCAAATCGTAGCCGGAACTGTTTTTGACGACTTTGCCGCCGACTTCGATCACTTTGCCGTCGGGCAGAACGACTTCCAGACTGCGGACGTAATCACGGGTGACGCCGTATTTGACCGCACGCATACCGCCGGCATTGGTATTGACATTGCCGCCGATGGTCGCCGTTTTCTCACCCGGATCGGGGGGGTAGAAGAGGTTGTGCGGTTCTACGTATTTGGCAATATCCATCAGGAGAACGCCCGGTTCGAGCGTCAGGGTCATATTGATTTCGTCCAGTTCCAGAAAATGGTTCATGGCGGAGAAATCCAGCATGATGCCGCCGTAGAGAGCTACGGAAGCCCCCACCAGCCCTGTTCCGGAACCGCGGGGAGTGACGGGAATGTTTTTCTCCCAGGCGTACGCCATGATGCGGGAGACCTCTTCTGTACTCAGCACTCTGACGAGAACTTCGGGCGGATTTTTGACGCCGCCGAGTTCATCGTGCCAGTAGTCCTCGCTGATATTTTCGCCGTAGAGTACCCGTTCCGCAGTACAGACGGAGCGGAGAAATTCGATATCCTGAAGATCAATTTTCTTGTATGCGGTATTCATATCATGCTCCCTTTTCTGCTTTGATCTTTTCGATAAGTTGGGGGATGATCTCGTAAACATCTCCGACGATCCCCACGTGGGCGATGTTGAAAATGGGGGCGGAGGCATCGCTGTTGATCGCAACGATCAGTTCACTGCCGTTCATTCCGGCGGCAAACTGCACTGCCCCGGAAACGGCACAGGTGATGATCAGTTTGGGTTTTACGGTGCGTCCGCTCAAACCGATTTGCCGTTTGGCATCGATCCAGCCCGCTTCGACCATGGCGCGGGTGGAGCCGAGTTGTCCGCCCAGCAGATCCGCCAATTCCTGAACCATGGCGATATCTTCGGGTTTCTTGAGACCGCGCCCGGCGACAACGATCACATCGGCATCTTCGATGCCGCGTTCGCTCTGTTTGCGGCGCATTTCCAGAAATTCGATGCCGGACTGAAGTTTTTCAGCGGCGAGTTCCCGTTTGGTGACGGCTGCATGCGGGGCGCATTTTTCGGGCATGGCGAAAATTTTATAACGCACAGTGGCAAACTGGGGACGGTGTTTCGGGGTGCGGATATGCGCCATGATATTGCCGCCGTATGCGGGGCGGATCTGGTCAAGATCGGTATTGGTTTGAATATCCAGCACCGTACAGTCGGCGGTCAGCCCGGAGCGGAAACGTGCCGCTGCGCGGGGGGCGAGCGAGCGGCCGACCGAGGTTCCGCCGACCAGCACCACCGACGGTTTTGCGAAGTTGATGTAATCTTCGAGTGCGGCGCAGTACGGTTCGATGCGGAAGTGTTTCAAGGCGGCATCATCGTAAACGCAGATGTCGTCAATGTCGTACTGTGAAAGTTCGGCGATGCACTTATCCAGTCCGCAGCCGATGAGGATGCAGCTGACTTTCTGATTGGTTTTGTCTGCCAGTTCCCGTGCTTTGCCGAGCAGTTCCAGCGTTACGGGGTGAACCGTGCCGTCCACGAGTTCGGCAACAACGGCAATGCCCTGCCACAGGGATTTATCCACGCCTTTATCTGCCTCATCTTCGGCAAATTCAAAGACGCCGCCGCCTTTTTTACAGCAGATGCGGCACATGCGGCACGCGGCACTGATGGAGAGTTCGCCGTTGGCGTATTCGATCGCCCCGAAGGGGCAGAGCGACATAAGAGCCTGCGGATCGGCTGCTTTATCCTGATGAATGATGATTTTTGCCATATTTTACCTCAATTCGCCAAGGAAACGTTTTTCTTTCAGAAGTCCGTAGAGTTTGGTGGAGATCTCTTCGGCAGGACCGTTCCAACTCTCTTTTTCGTCTTTGACTTCCGGCGGGAAGATGCGCTGCACCTGGGTCGGGGAACCGTTCAGTCCGTAGTGTTTCTCATCTTTGTCTTCCAACTCCTGCAGTGAGAGAGTGCGGATGGGTTTGTCGGCAGTTGCAAGCATCCGGCGGTAGGAGGGCAGACGGGGTTCAAAGATACCCTTTTCGACAGTGAGCAGACAGGGCAGCGTCATACGCACATCGACGACGTGGAGCGGGATCTCTGCTTCGACATCCAGTTTGCCTTCTGCCATATCCAGCAGTCTGGTCACGTTGGTCAGATGGGGGATGTTCAGAAATTCAGCGAGTTCTGCGCCGACCTGGGCGGTGTCGCCGTCGGTGGTCTGTTTGCCGCAGATGATAAGGTCATATTCCCCGATGTGGCGGATGCCTTGAGAAATGGTATAACTTGTAGCCAGCACGTCAGCCCCGCCGAATTTGCGGTCAGAGAGCAGAACTGCGTCATCTGCCCCCATCATAAAGGCTTCACGCAGAACCTTTTCTGCCTGCGGAGGCCCCATGGTCAAAGCGGTGACTTTGCCGCCGAATTTTTCTTTGAGGCGCATGGCACTTTCAAGAGCGAAAAGATCGAAGGGGTTCATCTTTGCGGCAACGCCGTCCCGTTTCAGGACCCCGGTTTTTTCATCGATCTCCACTTGTGCCGTTCCCGGCACCTGTTTGATACAGACGATAATATTCATAGATTTCCTCATTGAAGTATGATATACACATTTCTTAATATAGCATACCTTGAGGAAAATGCAAAATAATTTGTCTGTTTTTTCAGAAGCGGAAATCCCGCTTGCCGTCGTGGAGTTCTTTCAGATATTCCCTGGCGATGGCGCGTGCTTTTTCATTGGGGATGCGCTCCACCTCTGCGGCAATGACCTTTTCGCCTTTGATTTTGGTGTCTTCGGAGGCATAGTCTTCGAGATACTCTTTCAGGGTCATGAGGGCGTTGGGCTGGCAGCAGTTGGCGATCTGACCGGATTTGACCAGACGCATGAAACGGTCGCCGGTACGTCCTTCCCGGTAACAGGCGGTGCAGAAACTGGGGATGTACCCCAGCCCCAGCAGCCAATTCACCACTTCATCGAGGGTGCGGGTGTCGCTGACATCGAACTGGGCAGTTTCATCGTGACGTTCCTCGTGCGTGTAGCCGCCGACGCTGGTACGGGAGCCTCCGCTGATTTGTGAAACGCCGACCGCCAGCACTCTTTCGCGTGCCTTGCGGCTTTCGCGGGTGGAGACGATGATACCGGTGTAAGGTACGGCGATGCGCAGTACCGCAACGATTTTTTCAAACATCTCATCGGAGATGGCATCGGGAAACTCTTTTGTGTCGATATCGTCGGCAGGACGGATGCGGGGAACGCTGATGGTGTGCGGACCGACCCCTTTTGCCGCTTCAAGATGTTCTGCGTGCATCAACTGTCCGACAAAGTCATAACGGTAAGTGCCGAGGCCGTAGAGAACACCGCAGCCGACATCGTCGATACCGGCATCCATGGCGCGGTCCATGGCTTCGGTGTGCCAGGCGTAGTTGTGCTTGGGCCCGGTGGGGTGCAGTTTTTCGTAATTCTCTTTGTGATAGGTTTCCTGAAAGAGGATATAAGTGCCGATACCGGCTTCTTTGAGTTTCCGGTAATTTTCGACTGTGGTGGCGGCGATATTCACGTTGACCCGGCGGATCGCACCGTTTTTGTGCTTGATGGAATAGATGGTTTTTATGGAGTCCAGCACATATTCGATGGGGTTGTTGACGGGATCTTCACCGGTTTCGAGGGCGAGACGTTTGTGGCCCATATCCTGAAGGGCGATCACTTCGGCGGCGATCTCCTCCTGCGTCAGTTTTTTGCGGGGGATGTGTTTGTTTTTGTAGTGATAGGGGCAGTAGACACAGCCGTTCACGCAGTAGTTGGAGAGATAGAGCGGCGCAAACATGACGATGCGGTTGCCGTAATTTTTCTGTTTGATCTCCCGTGCCAGAGCAAAGATTTTTTCATTGCACTCTTTATCCTGACAATCCAGCAGAAGCAGTGCTTCGCGGTGGTTCAGGCCTTTCCCTTCACGGGCTTTTTCGATAACGGATTCGATCAAAGGCAGATCATCCCTGTTGGCGGCTGCCCACTCCAGAGTTTCCCGGATTTCGCCGTCGTGGATGAATTCTTCTGCTTTGCTTGACTTTGGATCATATTTGCACATCTTCATACCTCACAAATGACGTTCTATTAATATAACACAAGTTCTGCTTGAAATCAACCTGAAAACGTCTGAATAAATATAAAAATATCTTAAACAGAAAAGTTTCGGACGTTTTTTGGGCTTTTTTATCGGCGGGGGGCTGAAAAAGGGGATCAGGAAAGAAATTCGGCGTTGCGGACACCTTCTGAACTGCGCGCTTCTCTGTAAGCCGTGCGCAAGGTCTCTTTTATTTCTCTCGGGTTATGAACTCCCTCAATCTGAAGAAGCGGAGAGGTCGCATCGGATGAGATGACTATGATATTTCCTATCCCGAAAAGCCGCTGGATGATCCCCTGATAAAATTTCACATCTCTGATACGGAAAAGTTCTATCTCCTCTTCGTGTCTTGCAATCAGCCCGGTCTGTTTGAAAAAGCGTTGATTGGTGATCCGGTATTGCGTTGAAACAATTCTTGCCCATGCAGTCAGCAGCAATATGATCGTAATTGGCAAACCGATGACGGTAACGGCACACAGAATTGCCCAGAAGTAAAGTTTTATTTCGCTTGCTTTCGCCGGTTTGAATGACAAGAGTTCCTTTTCGTCCATTTTCTTTTCCTCAAATTCCATTCAGCCGGATCCTGTTTCCGGTATGGGTATTACCTTTAATATACCCATTTTTCCGGATTTTACAAGAGAGGCGGTTTCAAAATTCCTCATAAATTTTCGGATGCAGCAGCCGATGGCAGGGTGGTTCCGGTTTTCATCGCCCGCAGAACCAGACGGGCGGCGGCTTCACCGCTCTGGTTCATATTGACCATGACCCGCAATGCGCCGAAGGCTCCGGCATCGGCGTCGATCATCCGTCCGGCGGTGATCAGATTGTCGAAGCCGACCGGGATCTGACTGCGGATCGGCCAGGTGAAATATTCCGGCGTCGGCAGCGAGGGATCACGCCAGTAACTTGTCTGCGGCGGAGCATCCGAGGTGAGCAATACCTCCGTTCCGTCCAGATAACGGAAACGGGTCCCCGGCGGATTGCGGCGGTGAACGTCGCTGCGGTAAGTGCCTTTGCCCGCTTCATCGGGAAACTGCTTGCCGGAGAGAAGTTCATCTTCGGTGATACGGTACAAAGAAACGATGTGTCTGCTTTCGCGGACACCGATCAGCGAGGGCACTGCCTCCATGACCGGGCGGGGATAACCGGCATCTTTGAGAATGTCGGCGATCGCACGCATCTGGCGGCGGCTCTCCATTTCTGCTTCGGTCAGTTCTTTCTGCACCGAAACATCCAGTTTGGGGATATTGGTTCCAGCCAGCATAAAAGTATCACTGTTGCAGGAGAATTCGCCCCAGATGACTCCGCAGGGCATACGGTACTTTTCTTTTGCGGCGCGGACAAGTTTGCCGATGGTCTCATCGTGCATCACTTCGCGGGGGAACTTGCTGAATTTGACACAGGCGGTCGAGGTTTGGATCTCTTCATTTTTCCACATTTTCCCGCCCGCAAAACGAACCACGTCTCCGTCGCCTGTTGCATCGATGATATAGCGTGCTTTTATGACGGTCAGCCCGTCTTTCCCGGCGATGACCAGACCGCCGATTTTGCCGTTATCATTCTGCCAGACACCGGCGACCCTTGTATGAAGGAAAGGGATGATCCCCGCTTCAAGCACCATTTCGTCCAGTTCGCAGCACATCTCTTCGCTGTTGAAATTGGCGTACCAGTGCGGATTGGGTTTCTTCCAGTATTCCACCAGATCACGTTTATCCATCCGCTCCAGAATTTCCGGTGTCAGACCGAAAATGATTTGACGGGAGTAATCGAAATTCAGCAGACTGTGCCATAAACAGACCTGTCCGGCCGTGGCAGTGCCGCCGAAACGGTTTTGAGATTCAACAATAGCGACAGCAGCTCCGCCGCGGGCGGCGGTGATCGCAGCAAAAACTCCGGTGCAGCTGCCCCCGGCAACAACAACATCGACTTCGGCGGAAACGGGAAGTTCCTGTGCGGGAAATAAAATATTCATCATCAGTTCTCCTGTATTGCATCTCTTGTATTGTACTATACAATATAATAAATAAAATACAAGTACGAAACCATGGAAAACTGCGAAAAACTTTTATTTCCCGCCCTCGATGCGGCGGGCAGGCAGAATGACCTCCTGGGTGATACGGCGGATTTTGCCGTTTTTATCCGGCTTGGAGTTGTATTGCCAGCGCACCTTGAACAGTTGGTTGACCGCTTTGCCCTTGCCCTCTTTTTCTGCGTAGAGCGTGATTTTCAGCGGGTGCGGAACCATTTTGGCTTTGCCTGTGACGCTTTTCACCTTGCCCGGTTCGGCAATGTGGGCTTTGCCGGGGCGGACTTTCAACCAGGAGGGCGGATCGATCAGCATCAATTCGGCGCGTGCATCTTTGGGGTGGTTGCGGGTGTTGATGTTTACGGTCAGCGTGACATCCTTATCCAGTTTTACCGTGCCGGGTTTGCCCTGCCAGTTGAATTTGCTCAGCCCCGGATTTTTCCACAGAGCCGTCAGGAAGAGGGTTTGGGCGGGGGCTATATGAGTATAGGCGAAGGCCTGCATCATCTCATCGCCGGGGATGACTTTGGTCGTAAAGCCGCCGCCGGAAGCCTCAAGTGCTGCCTGAAGCGGTTTTTTCAAATCCTTTCCGCTGTAATAGAGTGTGATCGCTGTGCGGTCACAGCCCGGGGGGATAGTATCGGTTCCGACGATGCGGAAACCGCCGGCGTTTTGCAGACGCAGTTTGATTTCACCGTCAAATCCGTCATAGCGTTCCACCGCAAGCGTAACGACTCCCGTGCTGTAACGGCCCACTTCCACGGCGGATGGCAAGGCGTAGACGGCGAAATGCGGGACCGGTTTGCCGATGCGCAGACGATACCGGTAATCCTTGCCGTATCCACCTGAAATATCCGAAATATTTGCGGTATACTCTCCGTCTTCCGGCGGGGTGAAACGTATCACCGGGTCGGCGGCGAGGTGGAGGATCGTTCCGGCTTTCAGGCGGGGAACGTCATCGTTGACGGCGAGAACTTTCCCTTTGCTGTCAGTGACTTTGAGCAGACCGTCCAGCGGACTGCCCAGACGTCTGGCGTAAACTTCCAGCATGACAGGGACGCCTTTTTTTGCCTTGAAGGTATGGTTTTCCCCCGCAGGAGTATTGACCGTACCTGCGATGCCGAAGAGTTTTAACGGGGCGAGGGGGCGCACTCCGGCTTTGCCGGGGAGGGCGGAGATGCGGTAGACGAAATCCGCCCTGCCGCGGTAGAGGGCATCCCGTACCAGCAGAGTGTATTTTCCATCGGCGGGAACTTTGAATTCCAGTTCCGGATCGGGGTCGAAGTAACGGTCATCGGCATAAGCAAGGCTTTTGCCTTTATCATCAACTATTTCAAGCACCATCTGGAAATGTCCGGGAACACCGTCGCCGATAAAAGGCATCAAATGGCGGGCAAGGGCGGAAAAGGTGATGACTTCGCCTTTTTTTGCGGTGAAGATGAACTTATCCTGTTCGCCCGGCATGATCTGACCGTTGAGGACGGCGGGAACGGTAAATTCCGGTGGAACAGTTTTGGTGGAGGGCATCGGATAGAAAGGCTCCCGGACTTCGGGATTTTTTCCGACAAAGAATTTCAACGGATTGCTGACCCGTCCCCGCCCGATGAGGCGGAGTTCCCGTTCTCCCGGAGCGGCATCTTGGGCAATGGTCAGTTTTACCAGCACCCGGCTGTTGATCGCGGGGCTGGCTTGCAGAGAATTTTGGCGGACGTACAATGAACGGCAGAGAATATCTTTTTCGCAGTCATCCAGTTCGTTCAGCCGTTCAAACCATGCGTGCATACGCCAGCCTTCGGTCGTCTCCGGAAGTTCGGGTTTTGCCGGATTTCCTTTGGCGATCCCGGTGAGCCAGCGGGTCAGATACCGCTGCTGCGAACCGCTGACATTGGGGATGCCGGGAACGACTTTTACGGAATCGACCGTGACCCCGCCGCCGCTGACGATGGCACCGTTGACGCTCCAGAAAGCCTGACCGCCGACGATGATTTCAACCGATGTTCCCTGCCGCCCGCCGGAGGGCATCAGAAAACCGATGTGTGCGGCGGATGCTCCGCTGCACAGGAGAAAGAGAAGTGCTGTTCGGAAAAAATGTTTCATGCTTCCTCCTTATACAGTTCCCGGAGTTTGTTTTTTCCGCCGCCCTGCGGCAGAATGGTGAGGTCGAAGTTCCGGGGATTGGGCAGTTTTGCCGCCGGGTCGATCCCCGCCAGTTCGTAAAGGCTCCACAGCAGATCGACCGGGGAGACGGGGCGTTCGACGGGGCGTTCCCCGGTGGCGTTGGATGCGCCGATCACTTTGCCCCCGGCAAAACCGCCGCCCGCAACGACCGTGCTGAAACAGGAACAGAAGTGATTGCGTCCGCCGTTCCACGGTTCGCCGTAATCCACTTTTGGGGTGCGGCCGAATTCACCGGTACACCAGATCAGGGTACTGTCCAGCAATTTTTTTTCGCTCAGGTCTTCCAGCAGGGCGGAGAAGCCCTGATCGAATTCCGGACCGAGTTTCTGCATTGCCTCAAAGTGTTTCTTGTGCGTATCCCAGCCGGAGGCGTTGATGGTGATGTAAGGTACTCCCAGTTCCACCAGACGGCGGGCGGCAAGACAGCACTGACCGAACTTGTTGCGCCCGTAACGGTCACGCATGGCGGGCGTTTCCAGATTGAGGTCAAACGCCTTGGCATCGTCGCCTTCAAGGACTGCGGCGGCGGCACTGCCCGCCTGTTCAAAATCCAGCAGTTCACGGCAACTGCCCGCCTCCCGGCTGAAACTGTCGAGCATTTCCGCATAGAGCGAACGTTTTTTCAGGTGGTCGTCGCTGATGCCGCCCGGAGCAACAAAACCATCCACCAGAAATTTGGCGGCATTGGGGTTGGAACCGGTGGCAAGCGGTTTGAAACGGTCACTTAAAAAACCGTTTTCTGAAAAACGTCCTTTGTTGGAGGTCAGGGCGATGTACGGCGGGAGTTTCCCCTTGTAAGTGGAACTCTTGAGCATGGCGATCACTGCGCCGATCGCAGGGTAGGTGATGCCGTCTCCGGGCATCCGTCCGGTCTGCATCAGATACGTTGCGGTTTCGTGTCCGTTGGTACGGTGGTTCATGCTGCGGATAATGGAGTATTTATCCGCCATTTGCGCCAGTTTGGGGAGAAATTCGCTGATGCGGATGCCGGGAACGTTTGTGGCAATGTCCCCGAAGTCGCCGTTGTACGCTTTGCCCGCATTGGGTTTCGGGTCAAACGTTTCCAGGTGCGACGGCCCGCCCCATACCCAGATCTCAATGATCGATTTTGCCGCCTTGCGCCGTTTCAGCGGAGCAGTTTGTGCGGCGAAGAGGTTGCCGCCCATACGGTCCATTGCGCCGTAAACGCCGCAGAGGGCCATCATTTTCAAAAATTCACGTCTATCCATATTTCACCTCACATTCCTCAATGATGAAAGAGAAATTCCTTACTGTTGAAAAGCACCCATGCGGTATCTTCCCAGATCATCCACCGTTCTTTCGGTGCAAGTTGTTTGCGGTAATTCTCAAATGCCTGCCGTTCACGGAGTGTCGGATAACGGGAAAGAATATCCAGATAGAGCCGGTCGAGCCGCGCATTGTCGGTGCGTCCCTCCCGCTGGATACGGCGGGTATAGTTGCGTGTCCGCTGGAAAAGCGATGCCGAATTTTTCAAATAGAGCAGTTGGGAGTCGGTGCTTGCGGTGTTGCGCTCCTGAAGGTTGCCGGAGTCGCGCGGCGGCCGCCCGAAATTATCCAGTACGCCCGTTGAGATGCTGCCGTCGGCGATCGTCACGGCTCTGGTCTGGGCGGGCAGAAACGTGAAGGGTTCGGGAATAACGCTCGTGTAGCGGTCGAACTGACGAGTCACACCGGCAAGGGCGTCGATGACCAGTTCGGCTTCCATACGGTGGATGGGGTAGGCAGCGAAATTCTCCGTCTGACCGGGGGCAGGGGAGACGGAAGAGGCCTGAAACGCCGCCGAATTCATAATGACCCGATAGAGATTTTTCAGCGAATATCCGCCTTTGCAGAACTCCCGGATAAGGTATTGCTGATACGCCTGTGAAAAAGGTTCATTGCCCTTTCTGCCGTCGGGTTCCAGAGGAAGGTTGTCCGCATCGGGGAAAATCCCTCTGCCGAAACACCAGTGCCACACCCGGTTGGTCACTGCACGGGCAAAATAGGGATTTTTTTCATCCAGCAGCCAGTCGGCAAAGACCTTCCGCGGATCGTCTGCGGGGGTATGGAGGGTGATTTTTTTCCCATCGGGGAACATGGCGTTGAGAATGGCGCAGTTGTAGTCGTTGTAGACGATCTCCTCTTTCCATTCGTAGGTGCTTTTGTAGCGGATGCAGGAGAAAAAGGCGATCATGCCCGCCATCTGTTCCGCATTGAGAGCATCTGTTTCCATTCCCATTGCCGTCAGCAGCACCATGCCCGCCAGTCCTTTGGGGGAGCGGTCGGCACTGGCGCGGAAGAAATTGGCGTGCGGCACACGGAAGTTGCTGCCCGAAAGCGTCAGCATATCGCGGAACATCGCATTGAGCGGGCGGTCGTCACGCAATTCCTGCCAGAGAGTTCTGTGCCACAACTGCACTGCATTGGGCCAGAGGTTTATGGGGAATTCCGCCTTGATGCGGAGCATGTCGGCGAAACGCATTGCCTGCATATCGGCATAGGCGGGGTCGTTGAGGAACTTTTCCACCAGAGCCGCCCGTTTATCCGGGGCGTTGTTTGCGAGGAACGACCGTACTTCGGATGCGGTCGGCAGTCTGCCCGCTGCTGTCAGTGCGACCCGCCGCAGAAAAACGGTATCCGAACAGACTGTCGGGAAGCGGACCTGCTTTTTATTCCAGTGGTCAAAAAGGATTTTGTCGCCGCCTGTTGTGTTGTCAAAGTAAACGGACGCGTTATAGGGGGAGGCCGCCAGTTGGAACAGCGGCAGCAGGGAAAATATCGTAAAAAGTCTCAAAATATGCATCGTGGATACCTCCGGAATTTTCTGTCCGGATTAACCATAGCACAAGTTGATTGTTTTTTCAATAAATATTCTTAAAAATTTTCTCTTTTTTGACAATAAAAGGCGGATGTGTCCGAAACTTTGCGCTGCCGATGCTTATTTTTGACCGGTGAGAGCATCGACCTCCCGGAGGATGTCTCCGACGATACGGCTTTCCGGTTCCTCAAAGTGATTGAACGGTGCGGCGAGATAGTCCTGGCAGATCCCTTTCTGACGGAGAGCGGATTTGACACCTTTTATCAGACTGGACTGGTGGTGACCGATCGAATAAAGTTTACGGTTGGTATAGATGACTTTCTGAAGTTTCTGCATGGCGGCGATGTCGCCTTTGCGGGCGGCGTCGTACATGGCGACAAAAACTTCCGGCAGCAGGTTGGCTCCGCCGGAAACACCGCCGTCCGCTCCGTAAAGGACGGATTCGCCCAGCAGTTCTTCCGGGCCGACAAAGAGGGAGAAATCCTGACGGTCTTTGAGTGCAAGCAGGATTTTATGGAATGCGATCATATTTCCGGTACTGTCTTTGTAACCGCAGATGTTGGGGATATCGGCAAGTTTGATGACCAGTTCCGGGCTTATGGTGGTTTTGGTCATATCGGGCATGTTGTAGATGAATAGCGGCATGGCGATCTCTGCGGCAAGCGTCCGGTAAAAATCTTCCAGTTCCGGTTCGCCCAGTTTGAAGTAACAGGGGGGCGCGGCAACGGCGGCAGAGACATTGCAGGATTTTGCATATTCCGCCAGTTCTGCGGTGTCCTGCCACGAGGCGGAGGATATTCCGGCGAGAACCGGGATGCGGCCGCGGACGATGCGTACTGTTTCGCGGATCATGTCCCGGCGTACCTGTCCGCTCAAAACGGGGCCTTCTCCGGTGGTGCCGAGTACAAAAATGCCGTGTACGCCCCCGGAGATCATGTGTTCAACAAGCCGTTCCAAACCGGCGACATCAAGAGTTCTTCCGGCGGTCAGCGGAGTGATCGCCGGTGGGATGATACCGTGAAATTCCTTCATTTTTTCTTATCCTTATGTTTGATATTGCAATTTGTTAAAATATAATCCGGATGGACTTGAAAAACAAGTATGAATGGTGTAAATTATATTGACATTCAGTATAAAATATGGAAATATGCTATGTATCCTGTGATTGTATTGTTTTCCGACCCTGAACATAAACTGCCGTTGGACGGAACGGTTCAGGTAAAAGTTTTGAGCAGTCATCTGACTCCGATCGTACCGGGTTTGAAGTTGAGAGAACATGAACACTCCCATTGGGAGATCTCCTTTATTATAGAAGGGGAGATGTTTTCGTTCTGCGATGATGTAACGGTTCACTGCACGGAAGAGAGCGACAATATATTTGTCATGCCTCCCGGGGTGCTTCACTCCCGTGAGTTCGGGCGGGAAAAGATGAACTGCAATCTGACGCTGACTTTTCTGTTGGACAAGGATATTTCCGATGATGTTTTTGAACTCTGCCGCAAGAGAAAGTTTTCTTTTGTGCCGAAAGGATTTCTCGGAACATTGCTCAAGCAGTTGAAGTTGGAGTGCCGGGAACATAAAGACAACGGCGTACTGCCCGCCTTGATCCAGACTTTTCTGCTCTGTTTTGTCCGTGATTTTTTCAATATCATGCCGAACCGGAAAGAGGAAAAGGAAAATCATCTGTGGAAGTATGCCGACAAAAGTTCCAAAGCGGAAGATATTTTCTACTTTTTAGGCGACGCTATCGGCAGACCGGATCTGATGCGCCATCTGGAGGAGAATTTTCATCTCTCTTTGCGCCAACTGAACCGCATTTTTTCTGAAAAATACGGAATTTCGCTGAAAGAGGCGCAAGATAATCTCCGTTTGAACGAGGCATGTCAACTGCTGGTATCCACCACGCTGGACAACGCGGACATATCCCGTATGCTGGGGTTTGCCAATCCTGCCGGGTTTTACACATTCTTCCGGCGGAAGATGAATATGACTCCGGGCGAGTACCGCTCGCGGCATTTGACCCTGCCGTAACGTTCAAAACACCGTGATTTCCGGCAGCCGTTCAGCGGACATTTCCCTCAAAAACAAGTTCTGAACTTGTGTCGGGGCTGTTTTTTTGGGAAAAAAACTAAAAAAAAGTATTTTTTCTGAAAAAACAGTTTGACTTTTCTGTTTTTGGTGGTATCTTATGTACTACACAACACGAGGCGTGGTAGCCAATCGGTTAGGCAACGGTCTGCAAAATCGTATAGACCGGTTCGACTCCGGTCCACGCCTCCATTTTTTTTGCCTGTAAATACAATATCTCCCCGAAAAGAATGCTTCAGAATTGAGATTATTTGTGCTGTTCCGCTTTGGCGGCCTTGCGGTCGGCGCGGAATTTCCGGTAACGGACCACGGCCTGATAAACCGCAATGTAGGTGATCGGGGTCATGATCAGGGCCAGAAGCAGGCCGCCCGCGAAGAATGAAATCAATAAATCGGAGCCGAGTTCAGAGAGGGCTGCCCAACTTTGATCCTGCAAAACGTTTTTCATGGCGTTGCGCGCGGCGTCAAGGGTCAGGTCTCCTCCGGTAATTTTGCTGCCGACAAAGCATTGCAGCGGATAAATAAAGAAGATGGAAACCGGATTGGTGATCAATGTACCGAGAGCGGCACCGATTTTGGATGCTTTCAGCAAAAATGCCAGCGGAATGGAGATCATCAACTGAAAACTCATCGGAATTACACAGCCGATAAACATTCCGAGTGCCCAGCCGCGGGCGGCATAAGCCGGAGAACCTCCGGTACGGACCGCTTTATAGTAGAGATAGCTGCCTAAACGTTTCAAATCAAACTTCATTAAAAACCTGCAATTTTTTTGTCATCTAATAACAATAACACGTTTTAGCAAAAAGTCAAGTCAATAATAATTTCAGTTGCAACTTTTGCGATGCAATCGGCGGAATGCTGTGAAACCTGTGAATACTATGACGGCAAGGCGTATCTGTAAAATAGATTTTTTTTAAAATTTGTCTTGAAAAAACGACAAGTTGGATGTATATTATATCGTGTAACTGGGTAGGACAGTTTGAATATCGGTAAATATCAACAGTTTACGGAGGCATCCCGTGTCTGAAAACAGATTGGCTGAAAATTCTGAATTTGCCCGTTCTGAATGGCTGAAGAATATTCTGCTGAACGAGATCCGCAAAGGCACTTACAAGCCGGGGGAGCGTATCCCGTCGGTTCGCGCTTTGTGTGAAAAATATGATGTCTGCAAGCAGACCGTTGCGCGGGCGATCTCCAATCTGGATGAACTCCGGGTACTGGAAGTCGCACACGGCAAGGCAACACGGGTGCGCCGCTCTCTCTCCGGGGACCGTATTGAGTTGATTTTTTTCGGTTCCGGTGCGATCTCTTCTGATGATTTCTGGGCTGATTTTTACCGCGGTATCATGGACGAAGCGCAAAATTGTCCGGGGTACTATTTCCATGTGTCCACCTTTGCGTCAAAAAATCTCCACTATTTTCTGGATGAGTTCCGCAAGGTCAAACCTGCCGGAGCGTTGATTTTGAGTACCAGTAATCTGGAGTCGCTTCTCGAACTGAACCGTTATTCGATCCCGATGCTCAGTGTCCATGACCACCACCCCGCGTCGCCCATTCCTGCTGTCCGGGTGGATATTCTGGAGACGCTTGCCGAAACAGTGGCTTTGCTGAAACAGCACAACCGTTCCCGGATCGCTTATCTCTACTCCGGCGAAGCCGAGCAGTTGGAAGTCAGTGACGGTATCAACAGTTACAAATACAAAGTATTCTGCCGTATGCTGCGGGAGGCCGGAATGAGCGTGGATTTCCGCTCCGTTTCGCCTTCGGGGGATGCCGGTTACCGCTTGCTGATGCAGTTGGCAAAAGAGCAGAGACTTCCGGATGGAGTGGTGTTGTTTTCGGACACTCTCGCCCCCTCTTTCATGCGTGCGGCATACGAGTTGAAAATCGCTGTCCCGCAGGATATGAGCGTGGTCGGTATGGATAATCTCATGTGCGGAAAATTTACGATCCCCTCTCTGACAACGATGGACTTCTGCCGTTATGAACAGGGTAGACTTGCTCTGCGGAATCTTGTCAACGCCTTGCAGAACAATACCTTCCCGCAGGGGGCTGTTTTGAGATCCTCTCTTGTCAGACGCGAAACGTTATAACTTTAAGGAACATATATGATCGAACACAACATTACATCGCAAATCCTTGAAATATCCGGCAATCTGGAACATTTCATGCTCCACTCCGGAATTACGGATGCCAACGGCAAATTGTACGATTCCTGCTATCCGTAGCGGAAATTCTTCACCCATGAGAGTTACGCCGCAAGCCAAAAGTTTCCGCATGAAGGCTGGTATGACCGGGAAAGTGAAGGCGGCAACCCCAACGCCATGAGTTACGGCTTTGCCATCGGAGAATATACACGCCTTTTCTGTGAAACCGGCAACGAAAAATGTTTGAAGATCGCAGAGGCTCTTGCCGATCATATTCTGGACTTTCAAATCCTCGACAAGAGCCGCCGGGTCTATGGCGGTTTCGGGAAAGGCGAACTGCTCAATGACAGTGCCCACCAACTCCCCTACGCCCTGCTCCGTCTTGCCTCCGCCTCGCCCAAAGGAGACCTCTACCGGGAACGTGCGCTGCTCTGTCTGGATAACTTCGTTTTGAAGCACCACTTGCAGCGCAATGAAAACGGTGAACTCAACGGCGTTTTCTTTGATTACTTCAGCGAAGAGCGCGACCGTTTTGAAAGTTGGGGCGAACCGGAACGGTGCGCTCACTCGCCTTTGTGTTTCGGCTTCTCTCTTCTGGCGGCATACGGCATGACCGGCAAAGTAGAATATCTGCAAGGTGTTACCCGCTGTTATGACTGGCTCATGGATGCCTTCAAGGGCGAACCGCTCTCCTGTGCCAATGGCATTGCTATTTCACCGGAAGCGGAGGAATTCAAGGTTCTCGGTCTTCACAATGTCCAGACCGTTCCCCGCTACACCGGGTATCTCATCCATACGCTGCTGGGAGCGTGGTATTATACCAGTGACGACAGATACATCCATGAAGCACGCCGCTGTGCCGATCTTATTCTGGATGCACAGCGCGAAGACGGCACGTTCCCGCTGACCAAAGAAATCGAAAAATATTTCCCCAATACCAGCAACGGTGCTTTCGCTTATCTGGGCGGAACGCTGCATCTGCTGGCTCTCGCCACCGGAGATCAGCAGTACGAAGATGCCGCAAGGCGTGCCGTTTCCGCCCTGAAACAAGATCAGTGCAGTCATCCGGACATGCCTCAATTCGGCGGTATCGTCCGCCGCGGCGGAGCATCTCTTCTTGAAGGCATGGTGCATCCTTTCGGTTACGGCTGGGTGGTTGACGGCTTCCAGACCCTACTCAACCAACAGGGCGTTTTGCTCTATCTGGAAAAAGAGAGTTATATCGGTACCCGTGCCGAGCGTGAAGATTTCTTCACTGCTCTCCGCAAAAAAGGAGAAAATCAGGAATGATGCTGTTGGCGGAAAATCACATTGCCGGTATCGGCAGATTGCTTGAAGACTCCACGCGCTTTCTGTTGGAACGTTTGGATGCCAACGGCAGTGTGTATCCGTTTATCGACACAAAATTCGATATTCCGACCGGTAAGGATTTTGACGACAGCGAAGATTTCCGCCGTAAAGATCACATCTACGGCTGGATACAGGGGCGCGGTCTGGAGGCTCTTGCCGGTGCTGCGGAATATTTTGAACGCATCGGAAATATCGCTCTTGCCGCACGCATCGATCAGGTTCTTGCGCCGCTTGCGGAGGCTCTTGAAAACTTCCGTCTGCGCATCGGGCGGCTCTCGTTTTGCATGGACTTGCAGGGAAGGAGCCGTTTTGCCGCAACCGAAGCATACAACTATACCGATCTCTTTTATGCCAAAGGACTTCTTGCCGCAGGAATGCGTTTGAAAAATACGGACCTTTCCGGAAAAGGTGAAGTTTTACTGCGCGAAGTCATCAACAGTATTGAAGAAAGAACTTTCCAGTCGGATCAACACATTTTTGACCCCGCAAACCGGGGCGGGCATACCGCAGGAAAGTATGCGCAGGGACCTCTGATGATCGCTCTGGGCGGGACGGCTCTTCTCAATGATCGTACCACGGCGATACGGCTGATGGAAACGATCCTGAAAAACCATTTCAACACCGGGAAATTTTCCGGTTTGGAAGAGTATGATTTTGTTGAAGCCGTCGATGAAGACGGTCAACCGTGGCGGGAAAAAGACGGCGCGATCCTCTGCGACCCCGGTCATGCTCTTGAATTTGTCGGGCTTGCGTGCAAAAATCTGTTGCAGACGGATGACTTTCCGCAGGAATATCTGCAACAGCTTTTCCGACTTTTCAAGAAGATGTTCGATCTTGGTTTTCAGGAAAATTCCGGTATTATGAAAGGTTACGATCTCTGCCGCCGTCGTGCGCTGGACACCAATTCCCCCTGGTGGTCTTTGCCGGAGGCGATCCGCGCCGGTGTGCTTCTCATGAAACTCTATCCGGCTGGCGGGGAAGAACTTTCAATCAGAGTGGATCTTATGTTGAAAAACTTTTTTACTGTGTTCACCGCACAGGGAACCTATGGATTTGCGGTTCAAACGTGCGATAAAAACGGCAAAGTCATCCGGGTGATCCCGGCTGTACCCGATGCCGATCCCCTTTATCATACCAATCTTTCCCTGATCGACGTTATTCAAAATTTACAGAAAGGATAGAAAACAACAACAAAAAAAATCGGATTTCAAACCTAAAAAAAAGAAACAACTTCAAAAACGAAAGGTAAACAAATGAAACAGAAATTCACACTGATCGAACTCTTGGTCGTAATTGCAATAATTGCAATTCTCGCCGCCATGCTGCTGCCCGCTTTGAACAAAGCCAGAGAAAAAGCAAACTCTATCAGTTGCGTCAATGTTGTCAAACAGATCGGTCTTGCTCACACCATGTATACGCAGGACAATGACGATTATGTTATCGACGGCGCAAGAGCCTCTAACTTTCCCTGGACTTCCATTCTGGATCAAGGCGGCTATCTTGTTGTCAACGCCAACAATTACAAAAATGTGCTTTGCCCCTCCGACAAATTGAACTCCCGCAGTTATTCTTTGAACCGCGCCCGTTTTTCTTCTTCCGGTCCTTGGTATGGTGTCACCGGTTGTACCACCTGGGGCGAAACAACGAAAAAAATTTCAACAATCGCTCCAGATACTTTTCTGTTGGTTGAAAGATGGGGAATGACCGGAAGTTTAAATGAGTATTTCTCTGCATCAAAGTGCGTTGTTGACGGTCGCCCCGATAATATCAATGATCCTCCGGAAACTTATGCCCATGGCAACAGAGCAACGACGCTTGCTATCGACGGCAGCGTGGCTCAGTATTCGTTTGCTGAACTTCCGACCAACTTCTCTAAACAGTGGACCTATAAAGCGGATTGAGCATAACGCATAAACTTATTGTGCCGCCGTCATTCCGGCTTTGAAAACAACAGACAAAAAATCTGAAAAACAGGCGTTTTATGAAAAAAGCAGCGATATGCAGTGCCGTTCTCTGCTTGTTGGGGTTTTGTGCCTCCGCAGGGAGTCCGTTCAATCTGATCAAAATTGGAAATTATCAGAATGGAGAGTTGCTTTCTCCCGCTTCGGGAAGTATCACAATGAAAATGAAAACCGCTTCAAAAAATAACTATCTTGTAGCGTATTCCAACGTCAAACAGGAAATTACCGCGCAGAAAAAATTGATGTTCCGCCTCTGCGGAAATCCCGCCCTTGGCGCGGGAGCGCATCTGACGCCCGCCATTGCCTACACCGTCCCCGGAGAACGCAAATGGCATCAGGCGATCGGGGCGGGGATCCCGCTTACCAACGGAGAGTTCCGCAGTTTCACGCTGGGGTTCGATACGGATTTCAAACTCTCCGACAGCAAATATACGCTGCGGCAAATCAAATTTGTCATCAACGGCGGCAATCTTCCGCCGGGAACGCCGATGGAAGTGAAGATCACCAATATTCAGGTGGGAGATGCCGCCGACAGCGGTTCTTCAGCACTGACCGTGACTGTTCCGCCGCTGCCGGTATATCCGGAAAAAGGGACCGTCAAAATCTTTTTTGAACTGGAAAACGATGACCATTCCGCCGGTATCCCCTCCCGTTTTATCAAAAATTATCTGAAAGAGGGCGAACCCCGTGTCCCCGCCGGATTTTCGGATCTTATTCTGGAAAACACTGCGGGCATCTTCTCTGAAACCGACTCCATAAGCAAAGCCGATGTGATCGTTTACGCCCGCCTGACGCCGGGAAAAAACGGCAAAGCCATCGCCGATGCCCTGAAAGCGGGCAAAAAACTTATCGCCTCCGGCATGATCCCGGATGCCGAAGTCGCCGCTCTTTCTCCGCTTGAACTCAAAGAGAATGTTTCAAAAGGTTTCCCGAAACGCTCCGCACTGAAATTCAATGACCCGGAGCTTGAAAAATCACTCTCCCAAAAGAACAATGCTTTTTTTGCGGAATATTTCACTTCAAAAATACGGCAGGGCGGCAGACTGCTGATCGCCCACTCCGGCGGCACACCCTATCTGGCGGAACGCCGGAATTTCTATCATTTCGCCGGGACACTCGGCAACACGGTCGAAAAAAGCGATGTGTTTTTTGATAAACTCCTGCTCCGCCTCTGTGCCGGAAAAGAAAAACAGCATCTTCTTGATGAGCGGGAAAAAGCCCTTGTTTCCCTCCAGGAGGATATGGAAAAAAGTTTGGTTGCCGCAGCGGTGCAAGAAATCGGCTGTTCCCCCGATAACTGGAAACTGGGGGCATCCCGGCAGAACTTTTCGCGTTTCGGCTGGCGCATCGGCGTCGGTCTGGGGTGCGGTACTTTGAATAATGACCTCTCTTTTTCCAACGGCGACCAGAGTTTCAAACTCTCCTCCCTTTCGGCGGATGCCGTACTGCTGGACAAGTGGAAACTCAAACCGCTGGACAGTGCCGTGATCCTGCCCGCCAAAGCCAATGTGCTTTCTCAATGGTCGGGCGAAGGCCGCACGGAATACACCACAAAAATCATCGTCCCGGAAGCGTGGAAAGGACGTCAAATCGCCTTTGAGGTCAGTTCCGGCATCGACGATGTGGATGATTTCTATTTCAACGGGGAACTTGCCGGGCAAACTACCGTTGAGGTTCCGGAATACTGGATGACTCCCCGCAACTACCGCCTTGACCCCGCCAAAATCCGTTTCGGCAAAACCAATACCATCAAAATCGTCGTCCGCAACCTCCGGGGAAATGCGGGGGTCCTCTCCATGCCCCGTTTGACGGCAAAAATTCCGGGCAGTTCCCCCAGTGTTTCTGTGACTTCCCTCAACTGGAGCGGCAGAGTTTGCAAAATCAGCGACAAAAACAGCAGTTATGAAGTTCATCAGACGTTGCTTTTGCCTATGCTCCGCCATGTTTTCAACGATGAAAAAGAGGTGGTGCTGCAGTTGGAAAATATTGCTGAATTTGCCGCATGGAAAGATGCCTCCGGCAAATTGCGCTCCATCGCCTTGAAAAAATCTCCGGAAGAATTCTACAACAGTAAACGGGACGGCAAATTGGGCGCACCCTTTCTGCTGCTCTACCGCTCCGGCACGGGCAAACCGCTGCTGCTGGTCTTTGACCGTCAGATCAACTATGTGAAAAGCGTGATCCGCAACGGCAGTGTAAGTTCTCTGCGTATCGGTCTGAAAAAAGGCAAAAACAACATCATCGCCGGTTTCCCCTGCGGTGCCGCTGCCGTCTCCGGCAAAGGTCTGCCGGAAAAAGCAATGCCGCAAATCGACCAACTGGTGACATTCTCGCTGAATTGGCCGACCATTGCAAATGAGTTCTACCGCATCGACCGCGCTGAAAACAAAATCCATTTCATCAATCACTTCAATTTGGAATATATCCCGAATGAATGGAAGATCCCGCAGACAAAATACGCATTTCTTCCGCCTCTGACGGCACTCCTCATCCGGCAGAAATTTTATGCGGAAGCGGCCGGAGAATACACCGATTTCCGGATGCCGACGGTCTGGGGACCCACTTTGGGCGTTACCGGCAAGGCGGCTGTGCGCTTTGCATCTCCGCTGCCCGGCAGGGCGGATTTCCAGATCCCCGGTATCGTCAGCGAAAAAGAAAATCGGCTGCAAAATGAATTCTTTGCCGACGGTGTGCGCTGGTCATGCGGCGGAGCGACTCCCGTTTCCGCATGGAGTCCGAAACGCCCCAACGGAAATATCGCCGGGAAAAACATCGACCTTTTCTCATGGAACTTCGGGCTGAATTCCGCTCTGCAAGGGCTTTTCTTCCTGAATGACGCCAACCGGGAAAAATTGACGGAACGTATCTCGGGACGTTTCCTCGAACCGGTGGAGAAATACAAGTGGAAATCCGTTTACCGTCACCGTTACGAACCTTTCAGCGGCATCACTTATCCGGTTTTGATCCAAAGTTACCACAAACTGCCCACTGCTTTTGCTCCCGGAGCGGCTTCAAGTGTCACCTTTGCCGATGCCAATGAAGCATTGACCGTGGTTCAGTGGCTCGTTCAGCAGTTGGAGGATCTTGCCGGTCAGCAGGGGTTGGCGGCGGCAAACTGGAACTATCTGCGGTATCTCGCAAGATATGAACTTGCCATCGACGATTATGCCTTCCAGTCCGGAAGCTGCCGTGATTTCGGCACGGGGGCGTGGATCGATATGCTCAACTGCGAATACGGCGGCATGATGGCATATGCACGCAATGCCGAACTTGCCGGAGATGAAAAAACGGCAGACGAAGCCCTCTACCGTGCCGCGCGCAGAGCGATCCCGACTCTGGCACGTTTCCGTTTCAGAGAGTACCTGAACAAACTCGAACCGGCACGGAAAAAAGAGAATATCCAAGTGACCGGTTTCTGGGAAAACGGGGCGAAATATATGCTCTATCCGGCAGGAAACTTCAATTTCCTTTCCGCAATGGATCTCTATGATTTTTCGGAGGGTTTCATGGGAACGATGATCCGCCTCTATTGCCGGTATGTCGAAAAAGAGAATAAAGAGCATGTTTTGAAACGCGCCTATCCCTCTTTGCTGGCGGCACCCTCCCGCAGTTATGCTTATCTGCCGGTGCTTGCCCTCTATCTGGATGAAAAGAGCATGGCGGAATATGCCGCAAAAAGTTGTGCCGAAAACCGCCGTATGGGCGATTGGCCCGGTATGCGGCGCGCCTTTGAAATCGGTTCTGTCCTCTGGCGGAAACACGGCAGGATCACATTCCGTGATTTCAGATGCCTTGATGTGCAGAAAGCCCTTTTCGACCCGGCAGCAGCGGAACTTGTTCTTGAATATACCGCAAGGGACGGTGCTGCGCTGAAACTCGAGAGTGATTTCAAGGTCAGCGAAGTTCACATTTCCGGCAAAAAAGTTGTGCCGGTGCTGAACGGCAATATTTTGACATTGCCGTCTGCCCCCGGTAAATATTCTGTAAAAGTGTATTTCAGAAAGGAAAATACAAAATGAAATGGAGATTTCTTATGAGTGCAATTCTGGCGGGAGCCGTTTGCGGAAGTGCGGATGCAGAAAAAATGCCGCAGGATGAAGATTTTCAGTTTTCCAACAAATGCGAAACGCCGCTGCCGTATCCGCTGCCGCCGCGGGGAGTCCGTGCCGCCACCGTTGACAGCAAGAGTGTCGCTCTTGCATGGCGTCCGCCCTACGACAGCCGGGATATTGCCGCTTATCACGTTTATCGTGATTTCAAACTCGTTGCCAAATGTTCCCGCAACTCCAGAGCGTGGCGGGACAGCAAAATCGAACCCGGCAAGACCTACCGCTATTTTGTCCGCAGTGTCAATAAAGCGGGAAAAGAGTCCGCCGTTCCGGGCATTTACGCCTACAACGGTTATCAGAGTGCCCACGGCGTGAAAGTTTGGGAAAAAATCATGGCAAAACCCTGGATCTCCGGCGTGACCTTCTCCTTCTTCTGGAAAGACCTTGAACCGGAAAAAGGAAAATTCAACTGGAAGTATCTGGATGATGCCATCGCTCTCGCCGCCAAACACGGCAAAACCATAGGCCTGTGGCCCTATCTGCCTTCGCCGTGGCTGCCGGACTGGATGAAGGGACGCATCAAAACCTACGACCTCAACGCCACCCGCACCAAGAGCAATATCCCTTATATGCTCGACCCGGTAATGATAAAGGAGTACAACGAACACCTTGCCGCCATTGCCAAACGGTACAACGGCAATCCCCATGTCCACTATGTTCTGGTCACTCTCTCCGGCACCAGCGGGATGCACAACAATGTCAATCCGACCAAAGAACAGTTTGACCTTCTCCGCAAGAAATTCGGCTACACCGTTGATGCCCATATCAAGGCGTGGCAGGATACTTTTGAATATTATGAAAAAATCTTCCCCGACACCCGCTGGGGTTATGGTTTGCAGTATACCAACGAGGAGATGGGCCCCGGAATGTTCGTCTTTGACTGGGCTGTGAAAAAATACGGATCAAAAGTCATTCTCTTCAACGAAGGGCTGAACGGACAGCCGTGGATGCGCTTGCAGTGGAAACTCAACGGCTGGCAGCTCAACAGCGAATATATCGCCGATCAGGTCAACCGCACCACCATCGGTTATCAGATGCTCGGGCAGTCCCGGGGCCCCAAAGGACCCGATACCGGCACCAACGGACCGTTGGATAAAGTGCTGGAAAACGCTGATGTCTACGATGCCAATTTCCTTGAGATCTGGACGCACGATATCAATGAACCGGCCTTTGAAGCCCGGCTGGATGCCGAAGCAAACCGCCTTGGACTGCTCAAAGTGACCATTCCGGACGAAAAACGGTAGGCTGCGCACTGAATACAGACTGACAAAAAATCCCCGGGAACTGCGCGTATTGCAATACGCCGGTTCTGGGGATTTTTTGTATTTCAGAGTGTGGTCGTGCGGGGGCCGAGAGTACGACCGCCGTCCACCGGCAGGTCGGTTCCCGTAATATAGCCCGTGTTGTCGGCAGCGAGAAAAACGATCGCGTTGGCGACTTCATCGCCCGTTCCGCTGCGGCCGAGCCAGGTGCCGGGGGTGGGGCTTGCCGTATCCGAGATCATGCCGGGAGAGACGCAGTTGACGGTTACGCCGCATTTGGCAAGTTCCATCGCCATGGTTTTTGTGAGCATGATCACTCCGGCTTTGGCAACGGAATAGGCGCACATTTCCGGCAGTCCGGCTTCGCCTGCGATCGAACCGAGGTTGACAATGCGCCCGTAATTCTGCTCTTTCATCTTCTGACCGAAAATTTTGGAGAGGCGGAAAACGCTGTTCAAATTGAGGTTGATGGTTTTCTGCCAGGCGTCATCACTGCTTTCCAGAGCCGTTGCGCGGGGCCAGACTCCGGCGTTGTTGACGAGAATATCCACTCTGGCGGCATCCTGTAAAATGGTTTCGGCGGCGGTGGTGATCGAGGTCAGATCACAGACATCCATAAAAACGGAATGGACATCGGCTCCCGTTGAACGGAGTTCTGCTGCGAAAGCATCGAGCCGTTCCATATCAATATCGGCAAGATAGAGTTTGACGCCGTACTGTGCGAACTTGCGGGCAGTTCCCTGACCGATACGTCCGGCGGCTCCGGTAACGACTGCTGTGCGGTGATCGAAAATCATATTTCCCTCCTGTAATTGAGTGTGTTTCTGATATAATATGCCATTGAAACAGAAAAATAACAAACGCATAAAACAACGGAATTATTGTACTTTTCAACTGTTTTGTTTGTATTTCTTGCGAGAATGAGTTATATTATTCTTATGCAACGGAGAAATCAAATATGGCTGCATCGTTTCATCTTACACTATCTTCGCCCTTTTTATGGTATGAACAGCAGAACTATTCTGCCCCGTACAGTTCTGCTCTGCACTCTCATCCGGCATGGCAGTTGACCGTTTCGGTAAAGGGAACATTCTTTTTTGAACACCAGCAGAAAAAGACCTGTATCCGCCCCGGTGAATGGGTTTTGTTTTCTCCGGAACTGCCCCATACTGCGGGCAGTGAAAGTGCGTCATCAGAAGCGGTTCAAATTTTCTTCCGCCACTTTCCGCCGGAGATGCTGCCGGAACTTTCACGTTATTTCAATTTCCGCAGGAATTTCAGCCTGACCGGGAGTTTTGCCAGGGGGAAACTTGCTCCGGTCACGGAGGGATTTCAGGCGGTTTCTGAAGGCGGAAGCCCATTGCCGTATACGTTGAAAAACCTGCTGCCGCTGAATTTTCTTATAGGGGCATTGGAACAGACGCCGCTGACGGCTCCGCCGGAAAAAGAACTGCCGCGAAAACTCCTGCGGGTGCTGGAATATATGGAAAGTCACTTCGCCGAACCGATCGGCGTGCCGGATTTTGCTGAACAATCAGGGCTTTCCGTAAGCCGTTTCAACGATCTTTTCCGTAAAGTCACCGGGCTGCCGCCGATGCGGTATTTCAACGAAATACGCCTCAGCCGCGCTCAAATGGCACTGCTCGCCGGAGACAGCGTGGAAGAGGCCGCCGAATATGCCGGTTTTTCCTCCGCAAGTTACTTTTGCCGCCGTTTCAAGAATTATACCGGCAGAACTCCCGGAGAATTCCGTTTGGAAGTAACGGGAAACAACCAGCTGTAACGTTCAGGGAAGGCACAGCCGTTTTACAGCTTTTTCGCTGGAAAGAAAGGAAGCTGGTGACGGAACCAGGTTCTCTGACGGCGTGCGAGCTGCCACGTGGCAGTGGCAATGCGGTCGATGAGCGTGTCGTGATCGAATTCTCCGGCAAGGTGTTGGGCAATGAGCTTGTAGCCCAGCACCTGATGTGCTGTGGGGGATTGAAAAAGACCGTTGGCGATCGCGGTTTCGGCTTCGCCGATCCAGCCGTCTTTGAGCATTTGGATCGTGCGGCGGCGGATGCGGTCTTTGAGAACACCGGAGTCCAGTTCGATTTTGCACCCTTTGGCGTTATAGCGGAGCGTGTCACCGGAATTCTGTTGAAGTTCGGTAATGGATTTTCCGGTGAGGAGTTTGACTTCCAGCGCGCGGATGAGTCTGCGGCGGCACTGTTTCCAGCGTTCGTAAGCGGCGGGGTCGAGCTGTGCCATACGTTCGAGCAGTGCGGGCATGGCTTCGTCGGAGTCGTATTGTTCATCAAGCTGCGTGCGCAGTTCCCGGTCGGCGGGGAGGTCATCGACGCCGCAGAGCAGTCCGCGCAGATACAGACCGGTTCCTCCGGCGAGGATCGGCGTTTTTCCACGGGAAACGATATCGGCGATGGCGGCATCGGCGAGTTTGATGAATTCAAAGAGATCGACCCGCTGTTGAAAATCGAAACAACCGACAAGGTGGTGCGGGATGCGGGCTTTTTCTTCGGCGGTGGGCTGAGCGGTGCCGATTTCAAGCCCCCTATAAAGCTGCATGGAGTCAACAGAGACGATCTCACCGTTGAATTTTTCAGCCCATTCGAGGGCAAGGGCACTTTTTCCTGAAGCGGTCGGCCCCATGATAACGAGAATTTCATTGGGCAGAATAAACATGATTTCTCCCGATTTGTACAACTGGAACAAGCGTGCGGTTGAAGCGTTCCGCAAGGGGTTGTGGGGATTCATCGGAACGCAGAATAACATAACTTCCGGCGGGGAGTTGCTGAACTTTTCCCCACGGGCCGTCGAAGAGAGTTTGTGCGGGATAGCCGCTGAATTTGGAGTAGAACATAAGAGGCCACGGGTCGGCTCCGAAACTCATATAAACAGCGGGGGCCCCATGCAATTCAGCCCTGCGGATCGTATCAATGACCCGCGCGGGAGCGTGGGAGGCTCGGAGGTAGTAACCGTAAAAATAGTCATCGTCCTGCGCGCCGCCCCCGACCTTTTCAGAGAGAAATTCCCGGAGTGCCGTGGTTTGCATCAGAGCGCCCCAGAGAAAAACGGCAAGACCGATATAGTGGAGTTTCCGTTCATTACAGGCGGCAAGCCCTTCTGCGGCAAGGAGGGCGAAGAGCGGGAAAAAGGGCAGGAAGACCCGGGGGAAGGGGGGCGTTGGTGAAGTGAGCGCAAAGACGACCGGAAGCAGTACGATCAGATAACGGTATATGTTTTCTCTTTTGAATTTCTGAAACGGCAGCAGCGGCAGAAATACCGCGGCAAGTGCGGCAAGAAAAGCCAGCAGAACCAGCCCGCGGGAGTGCCAGCCTTCGCCCAGTTTCAGAACGTTGAAAAACTGTTTTGCAATGGGCAGATAGAAAAGAATAAACATGATATTCGGCAGAAGAGCCAGCAGCAGAAAACGGCGGTCGAGCCAGAATTTTTTCTTCAGAAGCGGCATCGTGTAAAGCACCACCCCCGCCAGCGCGGGCAGATTTGCGGGGATCGTGCCGACGCAGAGCAGGGAAAAAAGCGCGTAGAGAACGGCATCTTTTCCCCTGGAGTCTGCGGCGTAATTCAAGGCATAATGGAGCGCAAGCGTTACCCAGAGCATGGAGAGCGCGTAGCCGCGGACGGCGGTGGAATAAATCAGAAACGGTGAACTTACTGCCAGCGCAAAGAGAGCAAGAAAAAGGGGCAGGGGGGCGATCCGTTTCCGGAAAAGGTAATAGAGAGCCGCCAGTGTTCCCCCTCCGGCAAGAACAGATAAGAGCCTGCACCAGAAGTCAAGCGGCAGAAAACCGGGGGCAAGTTTCAGCCACCAGTGGAGAAGCACGGTATAGACGATATGGTTGTTCGGGATCACATAATTTGTGTAGATCCGGGCGGGAGAGTCCAGCAGCGCAAAATTGAGAATGGTCAACGCTTCATCGAACCATAGATCGCGCCAGAGATACGAACTTAAAAAAGCGAGAAAAGCCCCGAGTAAAAGAGCGTCAAGATGATATTTTTTCACAACAGTTCTTCCTGTACAAAAAAAGCCGGAAGTCCAACTTCCGGCTTTCTGGCGATATCTTTAGAGAGAGATCGCTTCGCAGGGGCATTCACCGACGCAAGCACCGCATTCGATGCAGTCTGCTTCTTTGATTTCAGCCTGACCGTTGACCATTTCGATGGCTCCGACGGGGCAGGCACCCACGCAAGTTTCGCAACCGCTGCAAGCATCTTTATTGACTTTTGCTGCCATTTTTCATTCTCCTGAGTTGTTAGTTAATAGGGAACTATCTGTTAATATAAGACAGTTTTGCAAAAAGTCAAGGGTTTTGCAAGCATATTCCGTTTTTTTTTACAGTTTTGCCGCTTTTCTCCTGTAATTTGACAAAAGAGAGAAACGATGCTATATTTATATTTACAGAAATGAGGTTCTTTTATGGATGTGAATGATTTTTTTGTACAGGAGCCGTGTAATGCGGTACAGTGTGTGGAGCAGTTGCTCGGGGAAAAACTCCCTGATGCCGGATACTGCGGGGAAAGTGACGATTGCGGTGCATTGAAAGCCGCTCTTGCCGCCCTGCCGGATGAAACATCCCGGGCGGCTCTGAAGCACGAATTTATCAAACTTGCCGGAACTTGCCGCTGCGGGACGCTGAAATCTCCCGCCTGCGCCAGTTGGGTGAAGACTGCGGCGGAACTTGTCCGCAAATACAGTCGCAGGGAGGCGGGCGGCAAGCCGAAAGTTTTCCTGCTGGGGGACTCCATCCGCATCAATTATCAGATGAAAGTCACCGAATTGCTGGCAGAAGAATGTGAAATCTTCTATCCCGCAGAAAACTGCCGTTTTGCCAAATATGCACTCAATGAACTGGATCGCTGGTTCGGTAAGGATGCCTTCTATGATGTGATCCACTGGAACGTCGGCTTGTGGGATTCTGCGGTCGTCTGCAAAGAGGACGGTATGTTCACCTCTCCGCAGGAGTATTTTCGCTATATGAAACTGCTGCACCGCGAGTTGTCCAAGCGGGCGAAACACGTTATTTTTGCCACGACCACCGCCGTTCGCGACGGAAGTCTGAACCAGCATATCGAATACGTCAGAGAACTGAACGGGGTCATCGTTCCATATATGCGTTCTTTGAATGTTCCAGTCAATGATTTGTTTGAACTTACTTTCAATAATATGGAGCGTTACCTCGGGCCGGACTGCATCCACTTGAGCGAAGAGGGCATCAACGCCCTCGGCGAAGCGGTCGCCGGTATTATCAGGCGAACGCTGTTTGGCTGACGTAAACGTTCCCGGCTTCAGCCGGTGATCTCGCGGCGGTAACGCTGGGGGGAAATTTGAAATTTCTGGCGGAACTGCCGGGAAAAGTAGTATTCATCTTCCCAACCGCTGAGATAGGCGATCTCTTTTATGGAAAGCCGGGTGGATCTCAGCAGTTCTGCCGCCTTGTTCAGCCGGGCGCGGAGCAGAAACTGCTGCGGCGAAACTCCGGCATATTCTTTGAAGATACGGCGGAAATGGATCATTGTTACGCCGCACTCTGCGGCACATGCTTGAAAATCAACGTTTTTTCCAGGATCGGCTGAAATATTTCCGGCAAGACTTTTCAAATAAGCAAGATGGTTGCCGGAACTGTACTTTATACTCATGCGGTTTTCGTAAATTTGCAGCAGCAGATCTTCAAAAATCAGAACCGCCCGCGGCGGCATCGGTGTCGGTTTGCGGGAGTAATCCACCAACTGAGTGATGCCGTGCAGAAAACGGTCGCCGTTGGCAATGGGGACGAGCGGATTTTCCGGTTCCATAAAGAAGAGGCCGCTTCGGATATAATCATTGATGCGTTCCCCGCATGTACAGATGTGGCAATGATAGCGGTGTCCGCCGGGAGTGTCTGTGCCGTAGAGAAAATGTTCTCCCGGATAGGTCAGAAAGGCAACCGGTCCGGAAGCATACAATTTTTTTCTCTCTCCGACCTGAAGAAAAAAACTTCCGCTGTAATTGAATTGGATACTGTAATATTTCGGAGTATTTTCAAATACCCCCGGATGGCGTGGGGAACAGCCGGTTATGGGTATTTGCAATCCGTCAAAATAATTCATGCTGGCCATATTTTTTTTACACATCAAATGTTTGTTTTATCCATTTGCAAATTGATTTCAGGTGATATATTATGTTATATACTATAATTGAATTATCCTGAAAAACAAGGTGAAATGATGAAAGAAACACAAATTTCTGCACAACTTTACTCTTTCCGGGAGTTTATAAAAACTCCGGCAGGAGTCATCGACACGCTGAAGCGTCTGCGAAACATCGGCTACCGCTCTATCCAACTTACCTCCGCTCTGCCTGCGGAACTTCAGGTCGCCGAACTTGCCGCCATTCTTGCTGAAAGCGGAATGGAAGCAATTTCATCACACGAACCCAGCAGCGATTTTTTCAACGAACCCGACAGGGTGATCGACAAACTGAAGACTTTGAATATCACTCATACCGCCTATCCCTGGCCGCACATTCCCCCCACCGGCATCGGCGAAGCGGTCGCATTTGCGCACAAACTCAATGAACTTGCCCTGAAATTCAAAAAGCAGGGCATTACGCTGGCGTACCATAATCACGCAACGGAGTTCAAGAAACTTCAAGGGAAACTCATGTTGGAACTGATTTACGAAAATGCCCCGGATCTTGCCGCAGAAATCGATACATTCTGGGTCCAAAAAGGCGGCGGCGATCCTGTTGCATGGATCAAACGCACTGCCGGGCGTATGGAATATCTGCACATCAAAGATTACGGCATAGATTTCCATTCCGGAAATCCGGTTATGGCTCCGATCGGCAGCGGTAATTTGAACTGGCATGAAATTATCAGTACTGCAGAAAAATGCGGTGTGAAATATTTTATCGTCGAGCATGACGGAGATGTTTCTGACCCCTTTGGATCTTTTGAAACAAGTTTCAATTATCTGAAAAAAAATTTTGTGGAGTAAACCATGAAAAAGTTGAAAGTGACCATCTGGAACGAGTTTGTCCATGAACAGGAACAGAATGCGGTCGGGGAGTATATCCGCAGCATTTACCCGGAGGGCATCCACCGTTATCTGGCGCAAGCCCTTGCCGCTGAAGATGTGGAAATAAAGCCTGTATCTCTGGATATGCCGGAACAGGGCTTGCCCGATGAACTTCTCAACAGCACCGACGTACTTCTCTGGTGGGGACATTGCGCCCATGCCAAAGTCGATGATGCGCTGGTCGATAAGATCCGGAAACGGGTGCTTTCGGGCATGGGGCTGATCGTTTTGCACTCCGGACACCTCTCTAAAATTTTCTGCCGCATGATGGGGACCGCCTGCCGTCTACGCTGGCGGGAGGTCGGCGAAAAGGAACGGGTCTGGGTGGTGTCGCCCTCCCACCCGATCGCACAGGGATTGCCTGAAACATTCGTCATTCCGCATCAGGAGATGTACGGCGAACCTTTCGACATTCCCGATGACGGCAAGATCGTCTTCATGTCATGGTTTGAGGGAGGGAATGTTTTCCGCAGCGGCGTGACATTTCAGCGTGACCGGGGAAAGATCTTCTACTTTTCTCCCGGCCATGAAACTTATCCGGTCTATCACGATGTCAATGTGCAGAAAGTTCTTGGCAACGCCATTCGCTGGTGCGCTCCCGCTGAAATCGTTCCAGACCGCATTACCCCCCAGCCGGAACCGTTGGAAAAAATCACCACGGAAAATCCGCTTGCTTCACTCGATACAACCGAACTTCATAAATAAGGAACTTCAAAGATGAAAAAAATCAAAGTCGGCATCGTTGGTATGGGGCGCATCAGCCGTTACGGACATTGCGTCGAAATCTCTTCATTGTCAGACAAATTTGAAATCGTCGCCGTGGCGGATCATGCTCCGGAACGTCTGGAAAATCTGCCCGACTGTCTGGGAGAGGTGCAAAAATATCCCTCGCTTGATGAAATGCTCAAAAACGATGAAATCGAAATGATCACGATCGCCGTGCGGCACCCCGAACATGTGCCGATGGCACTGAAGATCCTTGCGGCTGGAAAAATCGCCGTTGTGGAAAAGCCCGTTGCCACATCACTTGCCGAAATGGATATGCTGCTTGAGGCGGCAAAGGCGCATCCGGGCAAACTCTTTTTCCGCCACAACCGCCGTTTTGAACCGGCGTTCATCAAGGTAAAAGAGTTGATTGACAGCGGACATATCGGCGAAGTCCAGTATGTGAAACTCTACCGCAGTGTCGGTTTCTGCCGCCGCAACGACTGGATGACCATGACGGAATTTTACGGCGGACTGCTCTCCAACTGGGGACCGCATCTGATCGATCAGGCGTTGCAGTTTCTGGATGCTCCGGTCGTTGACCTCTGGGCGGATGTCCGCAATGTGGTTTCCATCGGGGACGGCGATGACCTTTTCAAAATTCTGCTCAAAGCGGAAAACGGCAGAGTTGCCGACGTGGAAGTCACCGGAGCCAACACCATGCCCGGCAGAGAAATGGAGATCATCGGCAATCGCGGTACGATCGTTTACAACGGCAAAGGCATCATCGACGTCCGCCGCATCGACCCCGCTGTGGAATTGAAAGAGTTGAAGCCGCACCCGGAAAACCCGCCGCTGGAATACGGCAACTTCGACGAAAAACTTTACTTTGTTGAAGAGAAATTCCAGGTGCCGGAAGTTCCGGGCAATATCCTCTGGCAGAAACTCTGGGAAAACGTTGTCGAAAACAAACCTTTTCCCATTACTTTTGAACAGGCAAGAGCCGTCGTTCAAATCACGGAAGAAACATTCAAAAAGAGCGGCTTTGAGCCGATCAGAAAATTCAAATCAAGCCTGTTGTAAAAAACAGAACTCCGCAAACGGACTTGGTCGAACAACGTATCCGGTCAAGTCCGTTTTTTATTTTGTATACGCTCCGGTATCATTTTTGATATTTTTCGGGGAATGCTTTTTCCAATGTGTTATCAATACTCAATTTCAATGCGGGATTATGTTCCAGAGCAATTTGCTTCCATTTCAATGCTTTTTCATAATTTTTTTCGGTCTTCGCAAAAGTATTTTGGTAACGCAAACATGCGGCATATACATCACACAGCGTTTTAGCGATATATCCAATAAAATCCTTTTCCAAATTGGAATTTATATATTTTTCTGCAGTATATTCCATTTTGTCATATTTCCCTTGCAGGGCATAGCATTCAAGCAGAGGAATGATATATGAAAAAAAACGCACGTCTTCAACGGTTTTTTCCAGATAATATTCGGCTTTTTTCCAATCGCAGGGAAAATCTGCAAAAACGTTATTGTAGTAAAATAAACCCAAAGCTCCGGTCAGCCCCGGACGCATACCTTCTTTGCTTATTCTATTCACCATATATTGTTCATATTCCCGTAATAAAGCGTGGTCTTGGGCGGTATATTTATTCAGGCGATACTTTATATTCACGTAACGGAGAATATAACCTTTATCAAGTTTTATCAATTTCTCACCCTCCGGAGATATCCCACCTGAAATATCTCCCCGGTATTTTAGATAGATTTTTCGTGCTAATACAGGAGCTGTTTCTTTACAATCGTTCAAAATTGCAAGCCCTCTGTCAAAATAGCGATCTCTTTCATTGCTGTTTTTAGACCGTATGCCCAACAATTTGCATGCATCCGCCCGTTGAAGAGGAGTTCCTGCATAAGATGCATATAGCACCAGTACTTGAGGTGTTTTTGCAATATTTTTATGAATAATTCCCGGTAATATAAAAAAGAAAAAGACAAGCAGTATTGCTGATATTGCAACGAATATTACTAACTTTATATGTTTTTTACAAAAAGTTTTTGTTCCTTGAAAAAGATTTTGAGTTGAAGATTTTTTTTCTGTTTGATCAACAGAAACAGTAAAAACAGTTTGGCAGTTTGAGCATTGCAGGCGGACTCCAAGCAGATTTTCTGTAATCTGAAATTTTGCACCGCATTGAGGACAAGAATATATATTTTTCATAAATATCACCTCGGTTTTGTCGAAATTATGCGTATAATATAATTTCTTCAAAATCTAAAGTCAAGAGATGATTGTAAAAATTATTCAAAATAAAGATATTAGGTAAAATAACAGCCTGGAAAAATATCGTTTCAGAAGACTGCTTGCCGGAGTAACCACCTAAAATACATTGGGGATAAGACAGTATCTGATATGAGCGATTTTTCAGGGATTTATTTCGTTCTCAAACTCTTCGCTGGCTTGAAAATACGGTCATTGCGGTGTAGGTTATGAGGCAACTGTTCCAAACTCCTGCTTGAGGCGGCGGTTACCGCTGTCCATAAAGTCCATTATCGTCCAGCCCCGGCCATTTTTACTTCAAAGCCGGCTGCATATTTTTGCTCTCAAAACTTTTACTGAAAAATATTCTATTTTTTTCTTTTTTTATTTGTATTTTTTATTATACGGATTATATTTTGCCCCATGTCAAAAAAAGGTGCGATATAATGAAACACAATTATAAAAAATGTCCCCGGTGCGGAGTGAAACTTGCCGAGGAAAGCAAGTTGAACGATAAGTATGTCACCGCCGGGATCATAATGATCTTTCTGCTGGTTGCTGCGCTGGCTGTGATGCTGTTGAGCTGTTACTTTATGCTCCGGCTCAAAAAAGAGAATACCATTCTGCAGGAAAAACAGGAAAAACACTCCGTTGTCCTTGAAGAATTGCAGGACAGACTCGATAGAACCAAGAGTCTCTACTACCGGGAAATTCTGCACGATATCAACTATATCGTTATGAGCCATACAAATTCATCCGATTTGGAATATGAACTGAAAAATCTGCTTCAGTGCAACCGTCTGCTGGTCGCCTTTGATGAAAAGAGCAAACTGCCGCGCATGATTGAAAAGTATGTCCTTCTGACCGCACTGTTGAATGCCGATAAAAACCTGAGGTCCGTAAAGTTGTCCGAAAAAGATTATCAGGTGCTTTCGCCCGAATTTGTGGAAAAATGCACAAAATGCCGCAACGGTATGGAAATATGTGCCGACTGCAAAGGGGTCGCCTCCTGTGAGAAGTGTCAGATCATAAAGAAATGCACCAACTGTTCTGCAAGCGGCTTTATCGTTCACATCCGGCAGGCGGAAAAGGCTTTGAAGAAAACCCGTTCCCGTATCCACCGTTTTGTGGAAGTTGAGACCGGCAGATGACGTTCCTTATACACTTACATTATTCAGAGCCGACCGGTACTGCCGCGGGGAGACTTTGTGGCAGCGGCGGAATTCTCCGGAAAAATACAGCGGGTCGGTATAGCCGACCGCAAACGCTATTTCATTGATACGCAGCTCACTGTTCCCCAGCAGGACTGCCGCACGCGCCATGCGGCGTTGTATCAGATAGCGGTTCGGGGTCAAATTCAGATGTTTCCGGAAGAGGGCAAGCAGTTGAACACTGCTTAAACCGAATTTTGCCGCAAGTTGAGGCAGACGGATTTTCCGGTCAAGATTGTCCTCCAGATAACGGCGGATCTCTTTCAGCAGCGGCGGTTCGGCATGAAGTGCCGGATTTTGGGCGGCAATGGACAGAAATTCAAAGATCACACCGCTTAACTCCTCTTCGGTCGCAGAACCGCCGAGCGAAACGGTCTTTTGCCAGAGACGATCGAAAAGGGTATGTATTTTTTTCATTGCCGCCAAAAGAGAGACAGCGGAAATCATGCAGTCCGAGCAGTTCCCGCAAACTGCCGTACAATCTGCCGTCCGGAATAAAACCGTATTTTTCACATGTTCCGTATTCGGGCAGATAGAGCAGAGTATTGTCTTCGCCCTGCGGAAGAAAAACGACATCTCCCGCTTCCGCACAGATCATTTCATTGCCGCTTTTGAAAAAGAATTTTCCGGAAACGATGTATTCAAACGAGTCAAAATCCTGTTTGATACGGCTCTGAAAATAGCGTTTCTCCTCAAGAATGGAGTGGCTCAAGAGTTTGCCGCCGAGCGGAGCGGTCACGTTGTGATAAATTCTTCCGGTGTTGCGTACACAGCCGGACTCATAGACTTTGCAATCGCCGTTTGTCCGGCATAAAACGGCTGTACGATCCTGAAAAACAGTCGCGTTATCCCAGCGGAACATAAAAAATCCTCATGTTTTTTATTTTTTTCTCTATAATAATATACTGTTGGAATATTGTTTTTTCAAATATTTCCGGTATATTAAAATCAGGTTCAAAAAAGGAGACCGGTATGAAAAAATTTACACTTGAAGATCACGCAGACAGTTTTCTGCCCGAGGGCAAGGAGTGGAAACTGGTCTGGCACGATGAGTTTGACGGTACTGAACTGGACGAAACCAAATGGGGTTTCCGGCTGAATTTCTGGGGACAGCGGCTCAAAACGTTTACGACCGAAGGCGTGGAACTCGACGGCAACAGTCATGTCAGACTTCACATGATCAAAAAGGGTGAAGATTACTATTCGCCGCACCTGCAAACCGGTTCTCTGACCTATGATATTCCGAAGGACGGCAACGGCTTCTGGCCTTTCGGTGAATATGAGAAGCCGAAATTCATGCACCGCTACGGCTATTACGAGATCCGCTGCCGCCTGCCCAAAAACAAAGGGTGGCACGCCGCATTCTGGCTTCAGGCTCCCGGCGTCGGTTCACATCCCGACGCCCGTTTTGCGGGGGTGGAATGCGACATTATGGAAAATTACCGTCAGCATATCGACGGCAAAATGATGGGCGGCAATATCTGGGGCGGTTACGGCAAAAACTTTGATGTTTCCGGACACTTTCTCTGGGATCACGAAGAGACCGCTGACGGCTGGCACTATTACGGCGTGGACTGGTCTCCCGCAGGATATGTTTTTTACGCTGACGGCAAAGAGATCGGCAGAGTTCTGCCCCCTGAACGTGAAGCGGAGAAAAATATCATCCGGGAAAAACCGGATTCAAAAATCTGGATTTTGCCGGGAAGTACCGCCATCGGACCGGTTTCAGAGGTGGAGCAGTTCATTCTGGTCTCCACGGAGTGCCACGGTTACCGCGGACCGGGATTTTTGAGCGCGCCTGCCGGACACCCCGCCGGAACTCCTGCACCGGTTCTGAAAGAAGCGGTACTGCCGGACTATTTTGAAGTCGATCACGTCCGCGTATTCGATCAAATCGAAACAGAAAAATAACGGCTCTGTACGAAACGTTGACTGATTTTTACAGGGGCTTCAGAATGCTCCGTCCGCTCAACGCCCCGATAAAATACGCTGTGCTTTTTTATCGGGGCATCGCTCCCGGCGAG
>JAFTUS010000123.1 GCA_017466125.1 Lentisphaeria bacterium
CCGCGAACAGGACGGTGAGGAAGTAGCGCACCGTGTAGGCAATGTAGTTGCCCTGAAAGATCAGGTTGAGCAGAGGCTTGGAGCCCTCCATGACCACCAGCAGCAGCCCGAAGGCCCACTGGAGACTTTTGACCAGCGATTTCAAGCCGGACTCATACTGGCCCGAACGGTCGAAATCCTGGCGGATAACGCTTTTGGGTTCTTCCATTCTCAACACTCCTTACTTGGCGGCGGGGGTCAGGACTTCTGCGCCGGGTTTGAAGAGATTGAAGGGGGCGACATCCGTATCCAGCACCAGCGTGGTACGGTTTTTCATCACACTGCGCAGAGAATCCAGTTTGCGGAGGAACTCTGCCAGTTCGGGATTTTGCTTGAAGACGGCGTAATACTGAGCGGCTTCGGCATCGCCTTTGGCGCGGATCTCTTTGGCGGCGGCTTCGGCATCGGCGAGCAGGATCGCTTTGCGGCTGTCGGCTTTGATGCGGATGTTTTTGGCTTCGCGTTCCCCTTCGGCGAGACGTTCAGCGGCGGCGCGCTGCCGTTCCTGAATCATGCGTTCAAAGACCTTTTCGCTGATAGACTTGGGAACGTTGATGGTATTGATACCGACGCTGACGACTTCCATGCCGAATTCACCGGCGCGCTTGGAAAGGTCGGCGCGGATCTTATCCTGGATCTCGTTGAGTTTCATCTGTTTGGGGTCAACGTTGATGACCTGGTTGAAGCGGTACTGACCGAAAGCGGCATTCTTGAAACCGCGCATCCAGGAGTTCAGTTCAGCCTCAGCCTTGGTGATATTTTCCATGGATTTGAAGAACTTTTCTGCATCGCTGATACGGTAATTGACATAGATGCCGACCAGAATATTCTGACCGTCGGCGGTCATGGTCTCTTCCAGTTTGCCGGAACCGCCCTCAAAACAGCGGATGCGATGGTCAAAACGGTAGATGCGCTGGAAGGGAAAGGGCCAGCGGAAATGCAAGCCCGGTTCAGTGACCTGAGTGGGACGCCCGAAAGTCGTCACGACTGCGCTTTCTGTCTGATTGAGCTGGAATGAGAATACAGCGACCAGAAGGACCGCAGCGACGATGACACCGAGCAGGATTGTCGGCCAATGTTTGAAAAAGTTACCAGTTGCCATGATTTTTGAACCTCCTAAATTTTATTTATTCAACATTTTGTTGCAACTTCATATCAGGGTTGAGAAACAGCGGTCAGGTCGGTATCGACCAGATCGATGCGTTCTTTTTCTTCCAAATTCAGCTCGTACACCTCATTGCGGAGGGACGAGGAGACCACATACTTGCGGACGTTCTGGCAGTCATTTTCCAGAAATTCCAGATACGCTTTGAGTTTGAACATGCTGGGCATCATGTTGTAGGTGGTCAACTGTTTGCCGAAGCGTTCGCTTTCGGCACGTGCCACGGTACGGGTGGTGTACTGGTATGCCTTGGCATCTTCCACGATCTGTTCGGCGGCGGACTGGGCGGCGGGGACCGTTTTGGCGGCATAACTCTGCGCCTTGAGGATCATGGTCTCTTTTTCTTCCAGTGCGCCGATCACGTTCTGGTAGGCGGGAGCCACTTTTTCCACCGGAGGATGAGCATCGAGGATCGTCACCGAGACGATATCGACACCGAGTTTATGGAGATCAGCCAATCCCTGGATGCGTTTGAGCATCGCCTGTTCAGCGGCACTGCGCCCGGTGGACATCACTTCCATCAGCGGGGAACTTGCCAGATATTCGGTTGCCGCCTGCTGACCGATATGGAGCAGAGTCTTATCGGGGTTGGCATTGTTGTAAGCGTAATCCATCACGCCGTCCTTGCGGATGCGGTAGGAGATCGGAATGACCATACGGACAAAGGAGATGGAGGAGCCGTCAGACTCCTTTTTGCCGCCTTCGGGGGGTACGGCGACGATAAAGTTGTTGTCATCGCTGCCGTGAGCGGCGGTCCAGAGGACGACTTGAGAAAGTTGTTTTTTGCCGTCTTTATCGTTGTGGAGTTCCCCGATCGTCACTTCATGGAGTTCGGAGCAGGAGAACGTCTTGATGTCGCCGAAAGGCCAGGGCAGACTCCAGTAGATACCGGGCTGCAGCGGCTGTTTGCAGGGCACACTGCCGAGGACTTCACGCACACCGACCTGACTGGGGCCGACTTCGTGGAGCATGGTGAAACCCCAGAAAATCGCCGCCCACACCAGAAGCATGGGGAAGAAGGAACGTTCCACAAAACTGTAAAGCCACGTTCCGGAAACCTTGAACCCGAACTGATAATCCAGTGCGGAAGCGATATTGCGCATCACGCCGCCGGGTTCGGTGAAGAGAGCCAGCAGACGGCTTTCAAAGATGGGGCGCAGTTCTTTGAGCGTGCGGGGGCGGTAGAATTCGATCACGAAGTTGATCAGGAACTCCGCGCCGAGTACGGCAAAGATCCAGAAAAGCGTTTTGGCGATGTAGCCATCGACTTTCAACTGATTGCTGTTGGCAAAAATCGCCGAAATGGTAGCGCAGCCCATGACGACGAAGCCGACCACCAGCCATGCACCCGCCGGGCGGAGCCAGCGGAACGTGCGCACCCGGGATTGTCCGATGAAGAACGCCCCGAGAAAAACGCTGACCAACATCATAATAAAGGAGATCACAGCCAGATGCAGGGCGTTGCTGACACTCTGCGGCATGGTTGCGCGGGCGTTCCACGAACTGCCGAAGTGCCACAGCAGCAGACCGACCACGGCGGCACCGAGGACAGCCAGCACATAGGGGGCATATTTGGAAAAGTTGCTGAAAGAGCGTCCGGCGGTGAAGCGGACATCTTCCTCCACATCGAGCGCACGGTTTTCCTTGCGCTTTTCCAGCAGCATTTTTTCTTCATTTTCCTGTGCGGCTGCCGTATGCATGACCCCGTAGATCAGGGAGGATGCGGCGAACAGCGCACTCAGTGCGTAGGGAATGACTGCCAATGAGAATACATCAGAAATCGAATTTCCTCCCCGTACTGCGCTGACGATTATGGTCAGCACCAGCAGCACCAGCGACGCAATCAGACTGATTACGGACAACCTTGTCATCAATTTTGCATTGTCGATTGATGCGCGAATGTCATTTGTTGTTTCCACTCTTTACCTCTTTCAGATTTTTATTATTAAAGACCATTCTTTGATCCAAATCCATACAGACACAACGTGCCGTTACATATTAATACACCGTCTAAGCAGAAATAACAAGTAAAAGTAAGGATTTCTTTTGATATTTTTTCAAAAAAAAATCGGATTTGCCTATTTAAAAACAAAAAAACCGTCCGAAACGGACGGTTTTTGTAAAATCAGCGACCGGTCTTATTTGATCACGTTCGCAGACATTTTGACCTCTTTGATCCCGAAGAAGAAGGGATTGGTGGTCATGGTGGTAACGGTATTGATAACCTTGGTTCCGCCGAGGGCTTTGGCTTCGCGGGTCATGACCTTGGCGACGCCTTCAACGGTCACGGTGTCTTTGAGAACCTGGATGTCGCCGAGATTGTCAACAGAACCGGTCAGCAGCGGAATGTGGAAAAGGTAGATACCCCAGTTGTCGGCTTCGACATGGGCAATGGTTTTGCCGGTATAAGCCAGTTTCTGGTCATTCATCTTATCGGTTTCCACTTTAGTAAAAGAGGCACAGCCGCAGAAAACAACTGCAGTAAAGGCCGCCAACATGAAAATTACACTCTTTTTCATCTTTTTTTTCCTTAACATAAAGATTTGCAGTTCAATACTCTCACGCATACCTTACTTGATCACAGTACCGGATGCCGTAGCATAGCAATACTTGAAAAGGAGACCCTTGCTGCTGCTCTGGGTGACCAGATCGATAACACGTTTTCCGCCCATTTCTTTGCCCTTGCCGGTAATCATATCGGTAAGAGTAGCGGCACTGACCGTATCCTTGAGGAAGCAAGGCATACCGACTTCAGTGTCGGAACCGGTGATCAGCGGGAACCACAGGAAATAGAGACCGTGAGTAGTTGCGCTGACGTGAGCGACAGGAGTACCGGAAGTGGTCAATTCCATTCCATTGAGATCGTCCTTGTCGGCAGTCTGAAGAGCAGAACAGCCGGAGAACACGACAGCCGCGAAAACAGCTGCCCCGAACATCATAATCTTTTTGTACATTTTGTACCCTCTTTCCTTTTGAACCGAGGTTCAAGTTACGGCTGAAGCAGACCCCCTGCTTCATGCTCTACAAGTTAAAATAACCCCGATTTTTCCATTAGTCAAGCAATTTTTTGATTTTTTTTGACTTTTTTTTGAAACGGGTTGCAAAATCATCCTTCAGATGTATATTACTGCAACTTCAGAATATATATTACAACAACTCAACAGGAGGATGTATTATGAACTGTCGGCTTCCGGCATATCCGCTGATCACACATGACCCCTATTTTTCCTGCTGGTGCTTTACGGACAACCCCGCAGATGATGCCCAGAAGCATTGGAGCGATGCGTGGATGAATATGCCCGTCTGGCTCGATCTGGATGGGAAAAAATACCGCCTGATGGGGTGCGGTTCACAGGCAGACAAGGCTCCCTGTGCGCCGCAGTGGAACGTTACTGCAACAAGAACCGTGCTGACATGGGATTTCCCTGAAATCCGCCTGACAGTGACATTCCTGACCCCTGCATTGCCGGACGATCTTGATGTACTTTCCCGTCCGCTGACCTATATTGAAACAGAAGCGGAAAGCATCGACGGCAAAGAACACGCTCTGCGTCTGATGTTCACGTTTGACTCGACCCTCACGGTACCGGGCCGGGTGGATATCCGCTTCGGGCGTTTTTCGCACCCCGATGCTCAAATCGGCTGTATGGGTGCGGAAAATCAGCGGGTATTCTGCCGTGCAGGAGACCGTATCCCGATCGAATGGGGCTATTTTTACGCGGCGATCCCGGCGGGACAGCCCGGAACGATGCGTTACGGGGATCTGCACTTGAATTTACAAGAGTTCAAGAGCGGGACGTTCTCCCCTTACGATGATTTTTCCATCAGCAACAACTCCAACCCCCGCGGGATCGCGATCGAATTTCCGGCAAATACCGGCAAAACGTCACGTCACAGCAGTTATTTCTGCGTATCTTACGATGACCTCTATGCGGTCGAATTTCTCCATCAGAAATTATCTCCCTGCTGGAAACGCACCCTCAAAGATATGGGGGCAGTCATTTCCGCCGCCGTCGCCGGACATGAGGAGTTGCAGAAACGCTGTACCGCTTTCGATGAAAAACTCCGCGCCGATGCGGAAAAAGCGGGCGGGGAACGGTACGCATTCCTCTGCAATGCCGCCTACCGTCAGGCGATCGCCGGACATAAACTCGCCTGGGATCACAAAGGAAATCTGCTCTTTTTCTCCAAGGAGAACGATTCCAACGGATGCATTGCCACAGTCGATGTGACCTACCCGTCAGTTCCGCTTTTCTTCCGTTATGCGCCCGAACTGGTCGAAGGGATGCTGCGCCCCATTTTTGAATACGCCGCAGGCCCCCGCTGGAAATTCGACTTTGCACCGCACGATCTGGGTACGTTTCCGCTGGCGAACGGTCAGGTTTACGGCGGAGGCGAAGAAAATGAAGAGAACCAGATGCCGGTGGAAGAGAGCGGCAATCTGCTCATTCTGTCGGCGGCACTTCTGAAATACCGCCCCGAAACAACGCTGGTCAGAGAGTATCTGCCTGTGCTGAAAAAATGGGCATATTATCTGCTTGAAAAAGGGTACGACCCCGAAAATCAACTCTGCACAGACGATTTTGCCGGACACCTTGCGCACAATACCAATCTGTCGCTGAAAGCGATCATGGCTCTTGCCTCCTATTCCCGCATCATGGAGCAGTACGGCACAGCGGAGGAAGCGGAGAAATTCCGCAAAACAGCCGAAGAGTTTGCCGCCCGCTGGGTCGTGGAAGCCGATGACGGCGACCACTACCGTCTGGCATTCGATCAACCGGGGACGTGGAGCTTGAAATATAATTTATTCTGGGATAAACTGCTCGGCTTCAACCTTTTCCCGCCCGAAGTGGCAGAAAAGGAGATCGCATATTACAAAAAGATGCGGAACACCTACGGCGTTCCGCTGGACAACCGCGCCGAATACACCAAATGCGACTGGCTTCTCTGGGTCGCCACCCTCACCGGGAAACGGGAAGACTTCGATGCTTTCGTCGAACCGGTCTGCCGCTGGCTCAATGAAAGCCCCGACCGTATGCCCATGAGCGACTGGTACTTCACCACAGGCGAAGGGAAAGTCCGCGGTTTCCGCGCCCGCACCGTCGTCGGCGGTCTGTTCGCCGGTCTTCTGTAAAGTACTAAAAAAAAATCCGCGCGAAGCGCGTACCCCGCTCCGGGTCGTACCCGGACGTGGTCCAGCGGCGGAACGCTGGTCGCCGCCTTAAAATGGCGGCGAAAGTACAAGCGAAGCGTCAATATTGCCGCAACGCGGCAATACCGCTCGCCGGGAGCGATGCCCCGATAAAAGAGCGCAGCGTATTTTATCGGGGCGTTGAGCGAACGGCGGCCGAACGTCGGCCTCGGTAGTGGTCGGCTGTCGGCCGAACGTCGGCCTCGGTAGTGGTCGGCTGTCGCCCCGTGCGGGGCTCTCGAGCCTCCGGGGCGTGGAGCGGACGAAGCATTCTGGAGCCCTTGTAAAAATTAGTCAACCTTTCGTACAAAGCCAAGTAAAAAAACGAACAGCCTCTCAAACGGAAGGCTGTCCGGAAATGTACGGAATATTCAAACGAAATCAGTTCGTCCAAACGCCGGGTTTGCCCCAGAAATAGTGTCCCTGGTTATCCGCTTTAAGTGCCCCGGCAGGCTGTTGCCAGCCATTGGTGCTTTCGAGAAAGAGACGGGCTTCCGGCACAGCGTGACCGTCTGCATAGAGGACATTTGAGCCGGAACCGAAAGGATGACGGAAATCAAAGTGGATTTTGGAACCGACGACCGGAGAAGAGGGATAATCTCCGGAATTATCCATATCGGTGTAAAAATGACCGCGGTCCATCACGAGCATACGGGCAGAGGCCTCCTTGATCTTGTGGATTTTTCCGGCGATAGCGGTATTGTTGCGGGGGTCCATCCAGCGGTTCATGCCGTAATTCCAACCGCCGTAGTCAGCCCCGGGGTTGGAGGAGGGGCAGACGTAAATTCCGGCAAAGTTCGTTCTTGCGGAATTATGACTGATTTTCTGCGTGGGAATCACGCCGCGTTCCATTCCGACAAGATAATCCGGCCAGGTGCAATATTGAGAAATACCGCCGGCACTCCCGATTTCTGTATACGGGAAACAATCGAAAGTATCGCTGTACAACTGCATCTGCGTACCGATCTGCTTGAGATTGCTTGTACAGGAAATATCTTTTGCTTTTGCACGCGCCTTGTTCAAGGCGGGCAGCAGCATGGCGGCGAGAATGGCGATGATGGCGATGACCACCAACAGTTCGATGAGGGTGAATTGCTTCTGTTTCATTTTAATCTCCTTTGGTTTATGAAACGATTTCACGTACATTCATATATTATACTCAATTTTTTTAAAAATGCAATATACTAAAAATATATTTTGTTATCAGTTTATGCCAAAAAAAAATCATAAAATCTTATAATTATTCTAATTTTGTGCTTGAAATAACGTTCAGAAAGATGTATCTTTATATAAAAAGTTAAAACATCTTAACAGAAAGAACCCGCTATGTCAAAAGCGTTACAAGTCGAAACCCATAAGGGCTGCGGTTTTCTGACTCCGCAGCAGTCCAGTCTGCCGTTTTACATCGTCGATGCCGGAACCAGTGTTTTTCAAAAAGATGTTTCCACAACCAGCAGCGGCATTTTCAAAGATTTCGTGGAGATCATGTGGTGTACGCAAGGGTGCGGAGAGGTGATTTTGCAGGAAAAACGGTGGACTCTCTCTGAAAATGACACCTTTTTCTATCTGCCGCTGGAAGATCATGCGTTTCACTCTTTGAGTGACAACTGGACCCTCTACTGGGTGTGTTTCAACGGGCCGCTGGCGGAAGCGATCATGTGTTCCTACCGTTATCCGCGCTGTCAGCACGCCTCTGAATCCTGCCCGCTGGCGTTGTTTGAGGAGTTCTTTTACCGCAAAGAGCCGACGGATCCCTCCGCTTCCGCACTGCTTTGCAGCAAAACGCTGGAACTGATCGCGCGGATGAGCGGCAACCGCCCCAAACGCCTTCACCCCGACCGTGAAGTGGATCATGTAATGAACTTTATTCAGAAAAACCTCAGCAATCCGGATTTGAGCCTTGATTTTGTCGCCTCTGCGCTGGACATATCCAAATCCACCTTGCAGAAACATTTTTTCCGCCACACAAAAATTTCTCTGGGTGAATACATCCGCAACGAGAGATTTCAGCGTGCGATCGCCCTGCTGCAAAACACCGATCTGCCCATTCAGGAGGTGGCAAGGGAGGTCGGTTATCTTCTGCTGCCCTCTTTCTCGCGCCTCATACGCCGCGGCACCGGCCGCTCCCCGCTCGAACTGCGCCAGAAAAACAATCAGTCCACCTTCCGGCTCTCAGAAAATCAATAGACTGATAAAAAAATCCGCGCGCAGCGCGTACTCGCCAGCGGGTGCTACCCGCACGTGATCCAACGGCGGAACGTTGGTCGCCGCCTTACAATGGCGGCGAAAGTACACGCGCAGCGTCAAAAGTGCCTCGCAGAGGCAATACCGCTCGCCGGGAGCGATGCCCCGAAAAAAGAGCGTAGCGTATTTTATCGGGGCGTTGAG
>JAFTUS010000013.1 GCA_017466125.1 Lentisphaeria bacterium
ACTTTTAGCGAAGGGAATTGCATTGTATTTCAGCAGTATAAAAACTCCGTCAAAGGATGCGAATGAAAAACTTGCAACTGAGTTTCAGAGCCTCACAAAAATGGTACAAAAAAAAGATCGGGAGTTTTCCCGTTCTATGCCTGAAGAACAAATCAAACTCCGGGACGAAATTATTGCTGTAGGTTTTCCCGGTGATCCTATTGTAAGAAAAATGTGGCGTATGCGTCCTTCTGAAAAGCGGAGAAAATAATCATGCTTGTTGAATGGCAAAATTATATAGACGTGTTTGCTTTTACCCATGTGGGAAAGGTAAGAAAAAATAATGAAGACTCCATTCTTGAAATGAAAAACTGTGGTTTTTTTGCAGTTTCTGATGGGATGGGGGGCGGTAATGCCGGTGAAATCGCCAGCCAGATGATTGTGTCTAATCTGAAAAATGCCCTTGAAGGATCGTCCAGTATTCCGGGCGAACGGGAAGGGAATGTAATCAGAGCTGCAAATCAGGCAAATTATCAAATTAATGATTTCGCCGCAGAACGACATTATTCTTCAATGGGGGCAACTCTTGTCAGTTGTTTGTTAAATCCATGGTATCCATCTGTAGCTACTGTGCTTCACGCTGGAGACAGTCGCCTTTACAGATTACGTGATGATGAATTGGAGTGCCTGACTGAAGATCATACCGTTGCAACAGCCTCAAAAGTTTCCGAAAGCAAGTTGGCTCCAATGTTCCGTGGGGTATTGACCAATGCTCTCGGTACCGGTGTCGAATTTTTCTTGGAAAGAACAAGTATCAATGTACAAAGGGATGACCTTTATATTTTATGTTCTGACGGACTGTCCCGTATGGTTACAGATCAGGAAATTCAACAGATATGTGTCCCTTTGATCAATGCTTCCTGTAAGCAGATATGTCAAACGTTGATTGAAGCTGCCTTGGATAATGGCGGGCGGGACAATGTTTCTGTGATTGTTCTCAAAATAAAAAAACTCTGGAAGGAGTATTCTCCGTCACGAAAAGAAGCAGAGTCAGAAGCCAATGCCCAAACTCAAAACCTGATGGATTTATCCGAAACCCCGCAAACCGAGATCATAGATGCAGCTTTGGCAAAAGACAACCAATAATCTTGCTATTGAAAACTTATGGCAAAAAACTCAGGCTGACATAAAAAAGATGTTTCAGCCGGATTCATTATGTACCCAACGTTTTTTACCATATCAATACTTGTCGGTTTTGCAGGATGAGATATTACTTTCCGGGATGCAACCAGAAAGAATCCAATTGTTGACCGACAAAATATTTTTGCATAGAATAACAGGAGGTCATCCTGAATTACAACATTTGTTAAAAGTATTTGGATATACACCGGATGCCGGAAATTTTACGCTCTGGGGGCATAAAATAACAGAAATACTTGGCAGAGGAAGTTCGTCAGTAGTTTACTGTACAGATGAACATTATGCATTAAAAGTAGTCTCTGCGAGCGGCAGGGATAAATTATTTCAGGAATATATCCGCATTTTCGGGATAAAATGCAACAATATTGTCAACGCATATGATTTTTATGAGTCAACAGAGGGAGCAGGAATGTTACTGGAGCAACTTTCATCTCCTTCTTGTGATACGGATGGATATATATGTGGCTTGGACTATTTACATCAAATAGGCTTATGCCATGGAGATATACGTTATAGTAATCTTGGATCTGATAATAACGGTACTGCCAAACTTTTTGATTTGGGCAACAGTTTTTATGGAACAACAGGCTCAATGCAAAAAGAAAAAAAAGATTTAAGATTACTACTTGAAAAATTTAACCGGGTTGAATTAAGAAATGACAACTAATGCGGGTAATGAAGTTGATACAGCAGTAACTGTATTTGCAGATGACAGCATAAAAGAATTGCTGAAATCTGGAAAAATCGAAGATATACAGAAAATTGTGCAGGAAGGGCAATCCTCCCTTCCCGTCACTGCCTCTTGCTTTTCCTGGAGCAAGGGACAGATCGTCGGGAAATACGAAATTATCAGGAAGATCGGTAAAGGCGGTATGGGGGTTATTTATCTTGCCCGTCATACTCAACTTGATACTTTACGGGCATTGAAAGTTCTGCCTGCAGAAAGTGCAGAAGAAAATCCTGTTTTTGCCGAAAGATTTACCAGAGAAGCAAGGATCGCCTCCCAGATCCGTCATCCGAATGTTGTTGAGGTTATGGATGTTGAAACAGATCCGCAACTGAATGTTTCCTATATTGTTATGGAATATGTGGATGGAGGCAGTTTACGTCAAATTCTCAAGGGACAATCCAAACTCAATATCGAACAAGCCATTGTTACAATACAGAGTGTTGCATCCGCTTTATCTGTTGCAGCGGAACATGGAATTGTTCACCGGGATATAAAGCCCGACAATATTATGTTTACCAAACAGGGCGGCGTTAAGCTCGCGGACTTGGGAATCGCCAAAAAAGATGATGAGGACGATAATCTCACAAAAACCAATGTAATGATGGGAACTCCTGCTTATCTCTCTCCTGAACAGGTGGAAAATCCCAAAGCGGTGGATATCAGGAGCGATATTTACAGTTTGGGGGCAACGTTCTATGAAATGTTGACCGGGCAAACACCTTACCCCGGCAAAACATCATACGATATCTTGCGAAAAATTTTCTCTGATCCAGTCCCCGATCCCCGGTCTGTCAATCCGGAAATTCCCGGGGAAATCGCTTCTGTGGTAATGAAAATGATTGCCAAAGAACCTCAAAAGCGTTACCAGACTCCTGCCCAGGTCCTTGAGGCGTTGGCAAAAATTTTACCGCCACTGTCCGATACCAATATGCAGTTGATTGTAAAAAGTATTATCAACATTAAAGGTGATGCGGGTTCTGAATATACTATTAATAATTCTGTTTTTACCGGTACAATATGCAAAATGCGAAAACGCGATCGGTGGAAAAAAGTTTTTGTTTGGGCAGGGTGTGCTTGTTTATTGCTCGTTTTATGCGGCTTGATTGGAACTTTATTTGTCAAAAAAACAATCCCTGACAGAGTCGTTCCTCACTCGATAATCACGGAAACAAACTATTCTGTGCCAGAATCAACAGAGCCTGCTGTGCAAGCAGTGACACATTCACTGCAGATTAAAACTACACCGTTGGCAACTTTACGCTTAACTGCAGAAAATGGACAAATTCTTACTTATGCAGGTAACAGCAATGGAGAGTTCAACATTTCGGGATTAACAGCAGGTTCCTATGAAGTTGAAATTTCACGACCTGATTATATTTCATACAAAAACAAACACTCTATTCCGACTGCCGGAGCGTTGAGGTTGTTGTTAAGACCGGATGTCAGAAACATTATTGTATCCGGTGTCGCCGGCACAAAACTTGAATTGCAATGTCCGGATGGCAGGGAGAGAATTTTCACCGTTCCCGTAAATGGTGTCATTGAAATTGAAAAACTGAAAAAGGGAAGTTATTTGCTGAAAAGTTCTCATCCGGAATATATTTCAAGTGAAAAACGTTTGGTTCTGGAAAATAATTTGCAGATTTCATTACAAATGGAAAAAATGTTCAAAACTTTTTCACTTACAACTTTGCCGGGAAGTCAGGTCGAACTGTTGCAAAACTCGCAAGTAAAATTTGTTCAAAAAACGGGAGTGGCAGGGAAAAGCATTTTTTCCAAAGTAAAAAGAGGAGTGTATGAATTAAAAATCACCGCGCCGCATTATAAAACTCATTCCTCAATTCTTCATATTGAAAAAGATACATCCATAACTGTTCCTTTGGCAAAGTCTCTTTACTCCGTTACTGTTTACGGCGATGACGGAATAACTGGAGAAATGTTTGCCGGGACTCGAAAAATCAGAAAATTTGCAGTTTCCTCCTCCGGATATGCGGTTATAAGCGGAGTTGAGCAAGGAAAATATACGCTTACATTTACCCGGCGGGGTTATGTTCCCCAAAGGCAGAACATCGAAGTCAAAGAAAATACCTCTCTGCAAATATCCCTTGCAGAGGTTCCGGGGCGCAAAACAATTGAATCGGAGGCCGTTGCTCCGTCCACTGGCACATTGAGTATTTATCTGTCGGCTTCTGATGGTTTATTGAAATTCATTCAGAGAAAAGGTATTGAAATCAAAATTAACGATGGAAATTGGATAAAAACAAAAAAATTTCCTCTTGTCTTCAAGCAGAATATCGGAGAAAATCTTATCTGCGTTCGCGGAGATGGAATTTTACCTCAAAACAATTTATCTGCACAAGTTATGGCAAATAAAAACACTGATTTCCTCTTGGAAATAAAAGCGAAACCCTCCACAGTTGTCTTTTCATCAAACCGCATTGATGCGATGTTTGCAGTCGATGACAAGATTTATCCGGCCAATGAAGAAATCCTCATAAAACCTTTTCAGGAATATATTGCTTCGTCAAGTTCCCAAGGACAATCTGAAGAAAAAAAACTGTTCAGCTCCATCCCGGGAGAAAAATTAAAAATAGACTTCTTTTTTGCAGCAAACATTCACCCCAAACAGAAGCAATATGACGAAGGAATGAAGTTATTCAATGAAAAGAAATACAAAGAAGCATTACCGCTTCTGTTAAGTGCAGCCGAAGCAAAACATCCAGATGCAGTATTGCAAGTTGCCTACATTTATGAAAAAGGGCTGGGAATGTGGTTTTCGGATAACAAAAAAGCTTTACAGTGGTACTGGAAGGCTGCAGAATTGAATGATCCGGATGCTGCAATCAAAATAGCCAATGCCATTTACAACGGAGATTATGAAGCAAACGCAAAGCAAATGCTGGATTTTTATTTGCTGGCTGTAAAAAATAACAATCCGGAAGTCACTTACAAAGTGGCTCTGATATACAAAAACGGATTCAAAGATATAAATCCGGATGATGCAAAGGCACTGGAATATCTGCAAAAAGCTGCTGAACTTGGCTTGCCGGAAGCGATGTATGATTTAGGGATAAGGTATGAGAAAGGACAAGGAGTGCCTTTTAACAGCAAGACCTCGTTGTTCTGGATAAAAAAAGCAGCCGATCAAGGTCACGGACAGGCCGTGAAATATTGGAAACAACTCAATCAATGAAAGGAAATATTTATTATGGAAATCAAGAACATTATAACAGTTGCGGTAATGGGGAGTGCATTGTTTTTTAACGGCGGTTGTGCCAACCATTTGCGTAATATAGATATTGTTTCGCAGGAAAATGACCGCAAAGTTCTCAACACAAAATATGAGTTGAAACTTTCACCGGAAACGATCAAAGACTCTTCTTATCACGTAGAAATTCAAAAACTGGAATCTGCGGAAGTCAAAAAGTATGAAGTCCGTACAGTTAAAACGATTGCAACACCATATCAATGGTGGCGTGAATTTTATGAAGTTCCGGCTGGGATCGGTCTCTTGCCGGTTTCTTTGGGCTCCCATTTGCTCTTTTTGTGTTCATTCGGTATTCTTCCTTATGATGTTCCCAAGACGATCAATGAACTTTCCTTTGCCGGAATGAATCCTGCTTTGAATTGGGAAAACGAAGCACGGAACGAGGAAACTCTTGTTTCGCTTGACAGAAAAATGCTCAGTCACACCACCGAAAATGTAAAGACTCCGCTTGCAAAGAAGAATATCATTGTCCGTTCCGGCAATCAGTCCAAAATTTATTCAACGGATGACTTCGGCGGATTTGATTTGAATTTTCTCGCCTTACAGGAAAAAGATACCTTCTTTCCTGCCGCAAGAAAAGTTTCATTTGTGTTGGAATCTGATGAAAACAACGAATTGAAACGCCTCATCCTCACTCGGGACTACCTTTCCAAACTTCTGTGGGCAAAGACAAAAATCAATGCCTATAAAATGAATTCTACCGGAAAAAATCTGTTTGATACAGTAATTTACCTTGAAAAAAACGGTTTTGAACTTCTTGCCTATACCCTCGAAGAAAGTGAACTGAACCGCAAAGCCAATGATAAAAAGTTTCAGGCAGATTTCAAATCAGCCGCAGCACAGCAGTGATTATAAACCGCAACCGTCATAACCAAGATATATTTTATGTTGCTTCTCTATCGGGACATACAAAACAATTTTATAGAAGTTGAACTTCCGCAAGAAGGAGGAATTGTCGGCTGTGGGGCTGATAATTTCATAGTTCTTGATGCGATAGGAATCTCCGGAAAGCATATGCGGCTTTCATCTAAAGGAGAGCAACTTTTTATTGAGGATCTTCAAAGCCTTAATGGGACGTACATCAACCAAAAATTACTCTCAGAAAAAACACAATTATCTGACGGAGATGTTGTTCAAATAGGTTTGCTTCAGTTGCGGTTCAATACAGGGTTCAATTTATGGTCGATGACTGCTGAAAAGCCGGAAAATTCGATTTTTTCAGCAGATGAGTACGATATAACTGAATTTCAAGAAGCAGAAGAGGAATTTTCAACGGCAGTTACTGTCATTGCTTCGCCGGAAATCAAAGCCGCTTTAAAAGCGGGTAATGTATCTGCATTGCAGAACTTTGCCCCACCTCAGAATACAAATGTAACTGCAGGATCAAAATTTTCTTTAGAAAACTTAAAGGAACTCGGTAAATATAAAATCATAAAGAAAATAGGAAAAGGCGGCATGGGAATTGTATTCCTGGCTCGTCATAAAGTTCTGAATTCCTATAGAGCATTAAAAGTTTTGCCTCATTCTGTCAAAGAAGAAAATTATGACTTTTATGAACGTTTTATGCGGGAAGCTCGTATTGCCTCTGACATTCGCCATCCCAACATTGTCGGCGTTATGGATGCAGAAGCTGATGTGGAACAGGACGTCTCATATATTGTCATGGAATTTATCGACGGGGGAAATCTGCGAAGAATTCTGAAAATACAGAAAAAATTGCCGGAAATACAAGTCTTGCTGATTGCAAGAAGTATAGCTGCAGCCTTGAAAGGAATTGCAGAACATAATATTATACACAGGGACATAAAACCTGATAATATCATGTTTACAAGGCACGGAGAAGTAAAACTTGCGGATTTGGGGATTGCTAAAAACGATAATGATGATGCCAATATAACGCAAAGTGATGCAATGATTGGAACTCCGGCATATCTTTCTCCTGAACAAATCGAAAATCCGAAGGAAGTTGATATCAGATCTGATATTTACAGTTTGGGAGCCACATTGTATGAAATGCTGACAGGAAGCCCTCCATATACAGGCAAAAATACCTATGACATTGTTCATAAAATGCTTTCAGAATCTATTCCGGATCCCAGATTGAAAAATCCGTCAATATCTTCTATTACAGCCCAAATTGTAATGAAAATGTTGCAAAAAACTCCGTCTAAACGCTATCAGTCGCCTCAAGCTTTGATAAATGTTTTAGATAAAATACTGCCTCATTTTTCTGACAATGCTGTTCAAGAAATTATAAAATCAGCTGTATTGGGGACATCTTTACCCAAAGGCGTCAATGGGGCATTAACACCAGGTTTAGGCTCATTGATGAGTTTTCTCTTTTTCAGTTTCAGGCAAAACATAGCTCATCTATTCAAAAAAAGAAAAAAAGAAAATTTCTCAGAAGCCCAAGTCGTTGAGTTACAGCCCCCAATATTCAGTATAAAAGCGAATCAGGAACAAATCTCTGTAACAGATTTGTTTGTCGGAATGAAAACAACACCCGACACAGAATTTAAACTAACTTCTAATAACGGATATTCCGCAGTTGTAAAATCAGATCAGAACGGAATTATTCAACTAAAAAATATTCCGCATGGAGAATATTTATTCTTTGAACTTTCAACCTCAAAAAAAACGAGACAGATATGACCGAAAATCAGATTAAAATTATTGAAGAGCTTATCAAAGAACGAAACTATCAAAAAGCCGAGACTTTGCTCAATAAGCTGTTGCAGGTTGTTCCTGACGACTGGCAGGGAAAACTTTTGTTGGGTACCTGCAAGTTGTTGCAGGGAGACATAGAGGCTGCACAAAAAATCCATACCGAAGCGGAAGCACATTTTGAATCCGTTACAGATTTGACCGAAAATGAAAAGACATTCTGGAAAAAATATAAAAAGGTTTTTATAGGTTGCGGTTGTACATTTGCAACCATTATAATGTTGCTTATTATTGCTGCAATTTGTTACGGAAGAATAGTTGTATCAAGACTGCAACCGCAGTATAATGTTTTTAAGCCGGCTGGGGGAAAAGTTCAATGCGGATCAGGAAAGCATTTTTTTGATAAAACCGGGTTTTCATGTATTTATTGTCATGCTCGATGGGAGAATTACGTATGCAGATTTTGTGGAACTAAGCAATATCCTTATAAACATTCTTGCAAAGATACTGCTGCCTCAAAAGTCAAACGAGAAGTCAATAAGCCAACTACAGGTTCAGAAAAAATTGTACAACCGACTGCAAAAAACTCCAATTGATTTGAAGAAGCCAATAGATGGATCGTATCTATACTGACTAAAAAAAATACGCATTATACAGGATCTGTTCGAATGAAAAAACATTTCATTTCGTTTTTTGTTGCAACATCTCCTTTTTTCTCTGGGGAACCTACTTTGAAGCATACGGGTTAGAATTTCCTGAAAAATGTGAGGAAAGAGACTGGACATGCCTGATAGCATTTGTCATCATTGTAGTTGTAGGAAGATTGTTATATTGGTATTGGAACGAATAATAGATAAAAAATAGGAAATAGTTGGTCAAAATTGTTTCAGTTTGAATCTTGCGTATGGGGGGCGTTGCAATATCAATCCATTATAGGTTGCTGATTGCAATGTAAATTATGTTTGATGTTGATGCTGTAAAATCAAGTTGATAAAATAAAGGAACTGTCAATGCGTGAAATTTGGGATAAATGGTATTACAGAACGATTTGGTATGTCGCTTTACTGATAATTGTTCTTATTTCGCTCGGCTATGCATTTATGGAAAAATTGCTTTTCCCAGCTCCGTATACCGGTAAAAAGGCGGGGAATATCACTCTGCAGTCCGGCAAAGCAGTTTTGGATGCGGTTTGGTTTCCGACAGAAAGAAAACAAAATGTGATTTTATACAGTCACGGGAATGGGGAACATCTGGCTTTGATTATCCCCTGGTTAAAAGAATTTACTCGGCATGATTACAGCATTTTTGCATATGATTATGCGGGGTATGGAGCATCTATAGGCAAACCGGGAGAAAAACAGGCATATCAGGACATTGAGTCGGCGTATCGTTATTTGACTCAAGAAAAAAAGATTTCTCCTGACAATATTATTGTTATGGGGTTTTCTGTAGGAAGTGGACCGAGTACATACCTTGTGACCAAATATCCTGTCAAAGGATTGGTTCTCGTTGCACCTTTTGCTTCAGCTATTCAAGTTGCATTGCCTTTTTCTCTGCCGTTTGATCGCTTTCCCAGTGCAAAAAGGTTAAAGCAAAAGGGAATCCCCGTTCTGATTTTTCATGGAACTGCAGATCGTATTATTCCGTTCAGGAATGGGCAATCTATTTTTGAACACGCTGCTGGGCGTAAAAAATTTATTCCCGTCTCCAATGCTGATCATAATAATATTTTTTCTGTAGCAGGACAAATGTTCTGGGATGAATTAAAAAAGTTTTCACTGTAACACCTCTTTTTTGATCGTAATGTACTTTTCTATTATCATCACAATAATTTAACTGATTTTCACACTCATCAAAGCTCCCCAGCATGATGACTGATTGTTATTTATTTCCAGATTGCTTCTTCGGCTTGAGCCATACGGCGGGCAAATTCTTTTTTGCCCATAGTGCGGAACTCGGCGATTTTTGCCATTGAATTTTGGTTCGGACGGACTTTGCCGTGTTCCCAACGGTTCAGAGTTGATCTGTCAATTTCTATCAGGCGGGCAAAGTCTGCCTGACTGAGATTGAATCGCTGGCGGATCGCGATGATATCCTGACCTTTGATCCGGAATTTGCGGGGAGTTTGGTTGTTTGGCTGATTTGGGGGATTTGTCAGAAACTCCTGCTCCAGAAAAGCCAGACGCTTTTCGATTTTTGCAAGAGTCCGTTCGACTTTTCGGAGTGTTTTGTGGGTGGGAATGCTCCTTTTTTCAGTTTCAGTGATGATCAGTTTACGGATTTTTTCGTCAATTGCCTTGAACAGTTCTTTCATAATTTTCTGCCTTTCTTAGTGGCATCATGCCAGGGAGTAATCAGAAGAACTGTTCAGAATTTTTATCCGGAAATCATAAAAAACAACAATACATGGAACCATAGATTTTCCGGAGTTGGATACGAAAAATTCCGAAACAATATGAAGGCTGATCTTAAATCACTTTCATTTTTGTTTCATCCGTTTTCTTGCCTCTTCTTCTTCCACGCCGAGTTGTTGCGGAGTGGAGTTCAATATTTTTTGTATCATAGCCTCTGCTTCAGCCACATCTTTTTCATTCGGCTGCTCCGTAATTTTCCCGTCAGAATTATTATATGCAGGAATATTTGTCGGGTTATCCCCCTTCAACGGAGCTTTCCCTGTTGTTTTTCCCTTTTCTATTCTGGAGGATTTTGCGATTAAGATTTGTCCGGATATCACTGGCAGATTTTCCGGTTTCTTCCGTTTTGCCGCCAAGCGTTCCCTTACCTTTATAAAACGGGTGATCGTGGATAAACTGACCGTCATCCCGGCATTTTTCAGCCGTCTTTGAATTTCCGTCGCAGGGAGTTGTTCATCGTACCACCAGGTGAAGATCGCTTCTGCATACGGAATGAGGCAGCTTTTGTATGCCCCCGGATGCATTCGTTTTTTTGTTCTTCCGTCATTTGTCAAATCCTTGTTTTTATAGCCGCATTTGCGTATTATTTGAGTAATTTAATTATAATATAAGCGTAATTGTTGCATAATTCAAATTTAAAATGCATAAACGCCTGTCTGACAGGCTGTTTATCCCCAAAAAAGAGAGCCTATCGCGTGCGATAGGAAATTGCGTCTGCACAAATTTTATAATTTGGGCGGAACCATCAAAATTTTTCCAATTTTTCAGATTTTGATTTGAAAAATAACGGTTCCGGATTTATCTTATTGCAGGGTGTGTGTGGAAAGGAATTTTTGTTTACAGCGGCAAAAATCAAAGCCACACGTGGAAAAGGTACTGACTTTTATCAACAGCATCTTTCCAACAATGATTATTACAGCGAGCATGATCGCATAGTCGGCGTTTGGTCCGGCAGTCTGGCGGAAAAATTCGGATTGCAGGGCGAAACAGTCGATCCTGCGGTCTTTTCGTTGTTTCAGCAAAACCTTAATCCGGTTGATCACAGCAAGCTGACTCCCCGGAACAATCCCCATTCTGTCCGTTTTTACGATTTTCAGTGTTCTGCCCAGAAGTCTGTTTCAGTAATGTCTATGTTCGATCCACGGCTTGCAGAAGCCCATCGGCGGGCAGTAAAAGTCGGTATGGCAGAACTGGAGAAATTTGCTGCTGTCCGCATTCGAAAAGGTGATAACTATGCCACCAAAAATTTTGCATTTACCGGAAAAATAATCTATGCTGAATACCATCACGATAACAGCCGTCTTCTTGATCCGCAGATCGGACAGAGGAGAAAATAACGGCGGAAGGCAAGTTGCATCAAAAGGCTCAATGCTTTGATAAAATTGCCTGCGGCTTTTTAGCGGAAGAAGCCGCCCAGCGGGATTTGCCGGATATTCAACCCCTTATCGCCTTTGGTATAATTGGCACAAACATTACCCAAAGCATCAAAAACCGTTCCCGGAGGCATTGACGGCGCATTTATCACAATGTTTCCTGACGGGGCGCCGGCGTTGATGACAAGCAGGTTTCTGCCGGACAGGTCCGGCAGATTTATTACCGCGTTTTGAGCGTACACCACGGCAATAAAATTCTCCTCATCTTCAGCGTAGACGACCGGGAAATTGAACTGCGGCGCAGTCGGTTTGAGTTCTCCATGCAAAAGCGTTTTGCTGTATCTGGAAAACAGCGAAAGCATGGTTTTAAGCATTTGGGCGTGTTCTGCTGACAACTGTTCCAGCCGGACGGATATTTGCGGCACAGTGAATATGCAATTCAGGATTTGCAAAGCCGCCTCTCCGGGAGTGGACTCGGGCGACCACATCAGCATATCGGAATGGATCGCTTTGCCGGGACAGGCAAGACGCAGTTCCAAAGTGCGGATACGGTTGGACAAAACATCCGCCGGACAGTCGGCGGCGCGGAACATCGTTCCGTATTTCTGCATTTCAAAGCCGAAGTATTGCTGACGGAACTCAAACATGAATTCCGGTGAAATTTTCCGGCACTCTCTGAAAATCGCACTTAAAAGCAAATCCATACCGGCGGCTGTGGTATCGCAATCCTGCCCCGATTTACGTTCTCCGGCTTCTGAATCCGCTACCGAATCCAGAAAATCCAGTTTCAATCCGTCGATCCCCAAACGCGCCAGAGATACCATGCGTTCGGTCAGGTATTCCCGGACTTCCGGATAACGAGGATCAAGCACGCCGCATTTCAAACCGGGCTGATGTTTGAAACAGAATTTTTGAAAACGGGAATAATGAGCGGATTTTTCTCCCAAAAGCGGCAGAGCCGCCCACAAAACATACTTTATTCCCATGCGATGTACTTTTTCAAGATGCCCTGCAAAATCGGGAAAACGCTCCGGACTTATCTCCCAGTCGCCGCAATAAGCATATCCACGGCTGGCATCATTGCATTGCCAGCCATCATCGACGATAATGGTTTTCAGACCAAGTTCAAGCATCTGCGGACAAAGTTTTTCCAGTTCTTCTGCGGCAAGATTCTGATGAAAGGCGTACCAGGAGGAGAAAACCGGAAAAAATGCCGCCTGCGGAACCATTACCGGACTGGACAATTCCCGGATAACTCCTGAATAACTCTCCCAATACGGAACATTCCGGCAATCCATGCAGACTTGAAATTCCGTTTCCGTAGCAATATTCTCTATTTTGATACTGCAATCAAGTTTGGAATTTTCTTCCACTACTCCGGCACGCAATTCCACAACTGCCTGTGCAGCACTGACCGCAAATGAAAGCAGATTACCGTCTGCCGCATCCACCAGACTTATAGCCGGAATATTGCGTGAATATTCAAAACGGACAGCCGCATCCCAATCCGGAGGCAATTTCCGGTCAACTTTGAGTGACGAAAAAAAACGGAAACTGCACCGGGCGCAATCGATTTTCCATTGTATTTTCACTTCGTTTCTGTCGGTACGGCAGGTCAACAGCCATATACCATTACGTTCTTTCCGGATGCGGCTGACAGTACAACCGTCATATTGTAATTCAGTTTCTGGATTCATATTGCTTCAGTAGAGGAAATTTCAAAAGTTTCTAATTTAAATAATTGCATCGGCACATACCATACAACAGGGAGTTATCTTTTTCCAATGGAGTAAAAGAATTTTGCGAAATATTTTCAAATTCAGTAGATAATTTGCGGTTCTTCGACATGGAAACCGGCAAAGGCCTTGCCGAAATATTGAAACGCCATTCCTCCAACCTGATGAAAAGGCAATTTTTCTTTGAAAAGTCTGGTAAGCGGAATAGAGACTTGAGCATTCGGCTTGGGAGACGGTATCCGGAGTTTGATGGAGTTCCCCTTCCCGCTGATGCCGTACAGAAAGACATTCACTGTACCGGTCATGGATTCAAGCGGATTGCCGAAAGCATCTTTGCCGCCTTTAAATTTGAAAACCAGTTTTCCGGATTTCACAATTTCCGGAGTCAGCACCAGTTTATCTTTTATTTCAACGGAACACCCCGACCATTCTTTGGTTTTCGTGGAAATCTGCAACTCAAAGCGGTTATCTCCGGTTCTTTGAATTTTGGTATTTCCCCAACTGCGGACTTTCTGCATATTGAAATCCTTAACAGTCTGGTTCTGAATGGCAAGTTCAGCCGAAACAGCGACAACTGCTGTAATTACAGGAGTATTGGACGAAACGATATCAATACTTTGAAGAGTTTTTTCCGGATGAGGATTTTCCCACCCGTAAACGTAGAAGCCGCGTTTTTTTCGGTTTTTCCAAGCGGGATAAGCCGTGGGCGATTGCGGCTTTTTCACATCCCACCAGTTGCCGATCTCAATGCGGTTGCAAATCGGTACGGAAACCACAGTTCCATCAGCATAGCGGAGTTTATAACTCATGACCTCTGTCCCCGGCGGAACCAGCTCCGACCATGCAGAAGTATGGAAGAAATAAAGATTCTTCACTTTCTGATTGACCGGGATACCGGTTACTTCTGCGGGCAGTTTCTCTTTGAGCGACTTGGAATTCAACATGATGCAGGAACGGTCGCCATTGGAATCGTAGCGGATGAGATCGCATGGGATGCCGCAGAAACTCCGGGTATCCCATGGCACATCTTCGAGACTGCCGTCTCTGCCTTGATCTGTCCATCCGCCCTTGCCATCCCCGGGACGGCTATCGATGAAACTCCGGTTGGCGAAACGTCGCAAATCAATGGTTACAAGTGCCGATGAATCCGCCTCAAAGGAAAACTCCTGCTGTTTCTGGCGGGCAAGTTGTTCCTGATGCTTTTGGAACATTTTTTCATAGGCTTTCCGCAACTCCTTTTCTGTCATATCCCGAAGCATACCGAAACGCTTTTCCAATTCTGCCCGCGAACCCTCAGCGAGCAGAACAGCATCGGTGCTGTTGACCGTCAGCAGAACTCCGTCTCCCTTGCGGGGGAGAATGGTTTTGTTCCGGATGTCAAGTACGCTTGCATTGGTTTTGAATTTCATCAATTTGGGATAGCGGTCATGATTCTGCATATAATAGCCGGTCAGAGTGCCGGATTTGCCGGGGTGGACTTCCATGTGCAGAGCCAAATCATTTTCCGGATAGCGGCGGAGTTCCACCACCGGGTCCTTGCCGTGAGCGGAGAAAATGCCGCCTAACACTGCGGCAACGGCATAGTCCTGCATCATGGGGGCAATGACATAAACAAAACCTTTGCCGAAAGCCTTTTTCAGCAAAGCCGGAGATGAACCGGCGTTGGCGAGACACTGCCAGTCGGCGGAAGCGGTGATTTTCCAATCATTGACGCCGTAAACATCACCCCGCAGACGGCCATCTGACCGAAAATCCTTACTGAAAAGAATTTTCTGCGAACTGCCGTTCTGAGTTTGAGCCGAAATTCCGGCGAACAAAGGACTGCTGACCGGATTGCCGTATTCATCCATCCGGGGAAGTTCACGCCCGACGATGAGGATACCGCCGTTGCGGACAAATTTTTCCAAAGCCGGAAGCGTTTCTGCATAAATGTTGCGTACTCCGGGAAGAATAAGAAATTGATATTTATCTGCCCGCTTTTCCGGCAGTTGTTCTTCAAACAACACATCGGGCAGGAAGTGACCGAATTCCAAAGCCCCGGTATAATTCATGATCTCCTCTTTTTTTCCGTAACCGTCATAGAAACCATAACGCTCAGTGGGAAATGAAAAGAGGATCGCTGCCTGACGGGAAAAATCACTGAAACGTTTCCGGGAGACAAAGAAATCCGCCAGAGAGAAAATCTCTTTTTTCGCGGCATAAAATCCGGTAAGAAGTTCCGGATTGTAGCCGTAAGGATTGCGCAGCAGATAGGACATCTGCAGAGCCAGTTTTCTACCGCCTTCCGGAACTTTGGCAGGCAGCCATTGATTGTAGCCGCGATACCAGGAGAAAAAGTAAGTGATACTGCTGCCGCGCAGCAGATCGAGCCACATGGTACGGACAATGCCTGATTTGTCTTTCGGAGCATAGGTTTCCGGATTGTGGATCGGCTTGCCATCCGCCATTCCACGGAAGAAGTGCCGCAGAAATACCCCTTCGGTCAGATTTCCCGGAATTGCGGCGGCGCGGACAGTTTGTGCCGGGGATTTCGTCACTGCCGTAGGCGTACCGGTCAAACCTCCGGAAGTCGGCAGACAGATAATATCCATATGACGGGAGATGTCAAAAATATTGACGTTGGAATTGGCTACATTGCGGAAATAACTGCCGCCGAGAACTTGCGTACAGGAGAAAGCTCCAGGCTGCTTTTGGCGGACGACCTGTGCTCCGAACTTGCACAAATCGGTAAAACCATCCTCCTGAAATCTTCCCCACGCTACATTGAGCGGCACACAAACAGAGAGTTTTTCCAGAGAGGCCGCTTCATCGAAGGATTTGAAGTTGTAACGGAATGCTTTATTCATTGTTTCAACAGTCTTGAACTTTTTCTCCAAGTGCTTGCTGAACAACTTCTTATTGTATTCAGACGGTTCATTGTAAGCGGGTTCGTTGAACAATTCACAGGCGAAAACTTGAGTTCCTCCGTGTTTTTTCATCTCATCAAAACCGTTCTCCCATACCATTTGCCAGATCTTCCTGGCTTCAGGATGAAAGATGTTATAAGGCATCCAGTGGTTATTGTGACTGAACGTGTTAAATGCTTCAGCGGGGAAACGTTTCCGCAAATATGCCAATTTTTTCCGGGTCCCCAAGGCACCGTGATCCCACGGAAACATGGTACAATCCAAAATCACGGGCAAACGATTGGTGAGCATCCGCCGGGTCAATGCCCAATTTTTCTCATTTTGCCCTTCCACGGGGGCGTTGGGGTCAAGTTTTCTCAACCAGACCGCAGGAGACGAAACCACCAGTGTATCAAAACCGATACGCTGGGCGGCATCATAGGTCAACACATCTTCGTAGAACCAATAGAGCGATTCCGGATACCCTTCCGTCCGTTTGGCATTCTGATCGAAATTATTGCCGGAGTTGCTGATGCCCGGCATATAACGGACTTTGCCGTTGATCAGATAATTACCGTATTTGTCAAGTGAAACAGTGCTGTTCTGCGGCATAAGAAGTTCTTTCGGAACTTTCTCAAACGGAATAAAAGGGTCATGGTCAATGACCACATCCCGGGCAAAAATCGGCAGACAGAGCGTCCCCAGCAGTAAAAGAGTTATTTTTCTCATTGATTATTTCTCCAATTTTAATACAGTAAGGTCATAACATGCCATATCGGCCGAAACAGTAATAAGGTCATCTTTCAGACGGAAAGTGCATTCTGCCCAGTTACCATCCGGCAGAAGTCTGGATACTTTTGCAGGAACTTCCGCACAGCGGAAAGTGATTTCTTCCATGTCGTCAAAGTTGATATTACAGGCAAGCACCAGAAACGAACCATCGGAATATTCTCTGGTCAGTACGGTAATATCCTGCAAATCCATGCAGACCAGCGGCAGTGTCTTGCCGTTCAGACGGTCAAGGATGTCGATGTACCACTGTTTTCGTGGTTCGTTCCCTTGTGCCATTTCGATATTCTGATGAAATGCCGTACAGCAGACCACGCCTCCGAGGCGATTCCGATAAAGAACTGTTGCCGGCGCGACCTCTTCCAGTTCATCGGAGAAGGGATACGGCTGATAATACAATTTGGTCAGGATTTCTGCATTTTTATCAATTACAGAGAATTTCGGAACTCCCGGATTTTTGGAAATGGCGTAACGCTGCCCGGAAATAACATTGCTTTCCCGGTTGTAACGGAAATCCGAAAATTCGGCATTCAGCCCCAATTCACGGGAGAACCCACGGGCGCAGACCGCAGCGGCGGCAGGACCGTCAAGCAGAAGTTTCCCGGCAAGGAGAGTTCTCAAATCCTCATTGGACAGACCCGTGACAGCATCATTGCCGGCGATGGAGTAGACCATATCTTTTTTCAAATCATGTGAGGCAAGAAAAGGGATGCCGAGCAATCCGCATACTCTGGAACCGAAAGTTGGTTCATAGAGAAAATTTTTCATCCGGTCAGGTATCGCACTCTGCCAGTCGGAGTAATCTTTGCGGCAGGGCGTGACGATGCCGTAATAACGGCACTGCTCAACTTCTGCAGCAAGGGTCTGATAGAAATTCCGGTATTTTTCAAGAATACGGGTATAGTTCTGATGAACCGGACAACCCAGTTTTTCACTGTTGACAAACCACACTTTTGCCCCTTTCAGACCGGTAAAAATACTGGAACAGAGTTTGGCGTGCATACTTTTGGAGGAACGGCTGTAAAGGGTATGCGGACAAGTATCTGCCTCATCCAGCAGATACGGGATTTCCGGGAAAGCCTCTTTGAGAGCCATCGTCCACGCCGTGATCTCTGGAAAACGGTGAGCGGACTTTTCCAGATAATCCGCATTGCACAACCGCAATACCGGCGGTTGTCCTTCCGCGGCAATGGCACGGGTAGCATCGGTGTAGGAGTGAACTTCCCAACCGGGCAGACATGTTCCGGCAGGAATGGCGGGATCGACGGAGTTGATCGCCTTGCGGATCAAAGCAGTCACTCCGTATGGCTGTTCCTGACGGAGTTGCTCAAAAATTTTGTATACCGGGTCAGATGGTTCAGCATTTTTCACAGCCAGCCGGTACTCTTTCGGCGTAAAGTTCATACCGGAACGGCTGTTGAATAAAGCCGTATGAAGTTCGCAGAAACACTCAGCATAAGGAGAAAAACTGCGGATATCGTCATCTCCCAGAATAAAAGCCGGTTTTTCGGCGGCACACATGGCAACGACATCGAAAATATACTTTTGAAAATTCACATCCAGCGGACAGAAACGCACCACTCTGCCGTTGGCATCAACTGTGCGTGTCCACGGTTCAATATTTTTATCGATCCGCGGCCAGTGACCGAGAATGGCTTGCAGCAGGATGCCGAGTTTCACATCCGTTCCGGCAAGTTCGGTTTTCAACGCCCGGTAGCTTTCCAGAAGTTTCCGGGGTTTCTCCATAGCCGGAACTCCTTCTGGATGCAGGGTCAAACTGTAAAGCACAATATCATTTCCGGTACGGTTGACGTAATCGACCGCTTGAGTGGCAAGTCGCTTTTCTTCACCGGGAGTACAGGGAATAATATTCAGGAATGTGAATTTTTTGGAAAAAAGTTTTTCCATTTTCTTCCCTCAACCATCACGATCATATACGGGAGTTGCTATCACCGGAACTGGTTCCGAAGCACTCTTTTTCCAATCCTTCGCCGCGGAAGTAACTGGTAGTTTTGGGAATTTCGGTACTGCGCATATACTCCACATGACCGTCAGCAAAACTGAAATTGACACCGTCAGAATGACGGGCGGAGATCCGTTGTTTATAGATATCGGATGTCAAGGTTGCCGCTTGCCAGGTGAGGTGATTGGAAAACGCCTGGCTGAAAGCGGAGAATGCCATAGTATTTACTCCCGGTTCTTTTTCGGTAATCAGAAAGACTTCGGTGGGCCTTTTTATTTTGGTACGCTTGGCCCGCACTTGCGCGTTGTTGGAAACAAATTTGTTGGAAAACCAGTATTTGATACCCCCCGCGACCGGATTGATGGCATAGGCAGAGTAAAATTTGGCTTTGGAATCGCCGTATGTCGTTGCCAGATCCGGCTGCATATCAGGGCAGCAAATCTTATAAGCCGTAATCATGTCACTGTCTGACGAGGTAGACTTAATGGACTCATAAATATATGAAAAAACAGGGAAATGCCACGCTTTACTGCCGTTGGACCTGTCATAAGCCAGCGGGATACACTCATCGAATTCATCTCCGTAAAAGGACATAGCCCCCGCCACCTGCTTGAAATTGGAAGTACAACTGACTTGTCGGGCCTTTGCTCTGGCTTTGTTCAAAGCGGGCAGCAGCATGGCAGCGAGAATCGCAATGATTGCGATTACGACAAGCAGTTCGATCAAAGTGAAGTTTTTTCTCATTTTTTGTCTCCTTTGTTTTCTGACGTATTAACGATAATGTTGATACCACTTATCTGCTTTTTGTGTTTCCCAAAGCGTTTTCCACTCGTTACGCAACATGAATTTTGCCGTCTGCAACTTCAGAGTCTGTCTGCCGGAGCGGATGGTATCGAGCAGAATTTTCACTTCCTGCCGAACCAGTTCTTTCAACGGCAAGGCAATTGCTCCGATCACTGCCGGATCTCTGAAGTATTCAAAGGGCATCGTATAAACACAGGCACATTGCGGCTTGGCGATTTCATTTTCTTCGCAGAAATTCAGATAGTTCCGCAACTCCTCCGGGCTTTGGGTATAAAAGGCTTGCGTATTCATATCAGCGATCCGGCGGAATGGTTTCTCGTTGTCACGGTCTGAAGCATCAAAAAAGACCTTTTCCACGGCAAGACCGTACTTTGCTGCACATTGTTCAAAAGCAACGGCATTGCTGTCGTAATCCCACGTCAGTAAAGTTACCCTTTGAAATCCGCGATGAGAAAACTCCGCCAGCATACTGTCGTAGGCAGCCTCATACTCTTTGTGAACCTGACTGAAATTTCCGCTTGCATTATCCGTCAAAAGCGGATAATTACGCTTTTGAAGTTTCTTTGCAATGGCTGAATCCTCATCCAGAAACAATGGATAAAGAATACCGTCAACGTTGAAACTCAGCAAATCTTCCAAAGCGCTCTGTTCCTGCTGCTGATTGTAGTTTGTCGTACTGATGACCAGACGGTAGCCATTTGCCTCAGCCTCGTTCAACAGTGCTTGAGCGTAGCATCCTGACCAACGGCTGGATATTCCGCCGATAACCAGACCGATGCGTCCGCTTTTTCCGGTTTTCAGGGTGCGCGCTGAAGTATTCGGGACATAACCGCGCTCTTTGGCAAGGGCAAGAATGCGTTCAGCAGTCTCTTGCTTGACAACCCCTTTGATACGTCCGTTCAGCACTCGGGAAACCATCGAGTGACTGACATTCAATTCTTCGGCAAGTTGTGTTATTGTAATACTCATAAGCACCTCATTTTTAACACTGCACACGTTTGCAGTATGCCTGTAATATACACCTTGAATAAAAGAATGTCAAGAGGTAATTTCAGAAATTTTTAATTAAAACACAGGTGACGATTGTAAGATAGTGTGTCATAAGTCAAATGAAGTTTGAGAAAATTTCAAAAAATTTTCATCAAACGCTCTGTTGTGGATGACCATTGAACGTAGCATCAGCAACATTTTCCGCATACACGCACACCTGACCATCATTTTTTTCTTGCCTTTTGCCAGTAATCTCTGTTGAAAATCTTGAAGTACCGGTATTTTGGGAACACCTGCCACAGAATCCAGATAAAGAATCTGTCGAAGACGTCCTGACGACCTTCTACTCATAAAGGACGAATGAACACTTGAACCGGACTGTCTGATTCGCGGAGCCAGACCGGATATGGCAGATAATTCCTTTGCAGAATACTGTTTCAAAGATCCGATTTCCGCAAGGATGTTGTAGGCGGAAACAAAGCTGACTCCCGGCATAGTTGTCATGATGTGTACTTCCGCAAGGATTTCTTCATTTTCGACAATGCAAGCTTTGATTTCCTTCTCAATTTTCTTGATTTGTATGGTCAGTGTCGCTATTGTCTGTGCATTGATTTTACGGACAACCGAAGAGATTATCGCATCCCGGCGATTTTGAAGTTCAACTCGCGCTTTGATCAGGGCAGTTCTCTCCCGTGAAAGTTCACGAATAGTCAGGATTGTTTTCGACGGACGCTTTGTCGGATGAGGCTGCCGCTCTGTGCCAAAACGCGCGATTGCCTGAGCATCCAGTTTGTCTGTTTTATGCGGCAGATTCAAACTGTCAATGAATGCATGAATATTACGTGCATTCTCAATGGACACTTTGACCTCAGGATGACTCAAATTGAGCCAATCGGTCAGTTGCTGAGAATAACAGCCGGTTGTTTCCATTACGATATGCAGTTCTTTTTCGGTGACGAAACCATCAGCCCACTGAAAAAAATTTGTAACACCCTCCGGATTACGCTTGAAATCACGGCATGGCAACGATGTAATCTTTGCTTTTCCGCTTTCTGTAATTTGGTCCAATGATGCAGAAAATGTTTCTTTCCCAACATCAAATCCTGCCCAAATAATAGTTTTTTTCTCTTCCATGCTTGCTTTTCTCCATACTTAGATGTAAGTTAAATGTGGCTTGTCATGACCCATTTTGCAGATACGGTTTCTATGTACCTGGATAGCTGTACGGTCTTTTGACAAAGCACGGTAGCGAAAGCATCCCTCCATCTTACAAACAATCTTCCAAAGATCAAAAGTAAACACGAGATGATGCTTCCGCGATTTTCATCGACTGGCTGCCGAATCCAACCTTTTATACCGTAGCACAATAATTCACATCTGCAACTTTTTCCTTTTCCTCCGACGGGTAAAAAGCCCATTCTCGGAAAAGGAAAGTTGCAGAAACAATACAAGGGATAACATACAAGACTAAACGCACCACTGCCATTTTAAGGTGGTGCGTTTAGTTTTACAATCGTCATAAAAGTAAATGCACGTTCATTTTTAAGGTAGTGAGCGTTTTTGTACTTGCAATTCTGTAAACAGAGGTTATATTAGTTCGAAATCGTTTACGTCGATTTTTTAGAAAAGTTGTCCTGCGGCAAAGGGGTATACGCAAGCATTTGCAAGACAAAATTGGAGTTTTTTACCAAATGACGAATATAGTATTTGACAATCAGGGAAATGTGAAATCCCTGCGTTCCGGCGCAGTGGAGTTTTCCTCGCCCGGTGATTCACTGGGGTTGTTTATCATACAGTTCCGAGACTCAATCGGAAATCCTTTCCGGCTGACAGAAGAAAATTTTGCAAATTGCACCGTTACAGAAAAGGACGGAAATTTTACGCTTGTTTACGATACTTGCAACGATGTTCCGGACAGTACGGTCGAAGTTACCGTTTTGCATAAAGCGGACGGTCTGCACTGGAATATCAGCATTGACTGCAAATCACCTTTTCTCAAAACCGAATGGGTCGATTTTCCAAGACTTCATTTCAAAAACGATACCGCAGAAAAATGGCTGCTCCCCTTTGCAGAAGGAACGCTGATTTCTGATTTAAAAAAACGGGAGGAATCCAGTTTCTTCAAGTGTCTGTATGCCGAATATCCAATGACAGGTGTCACCAGTTTCTATCCGGGACCGGCTCCGATGCAATATGAGGCGTGCTACAATTCCGAAGCGGGTATTTGCATCATCTGCGCCGACCCGACTCATGCACCCAAAACGGTCGATGTCTACCCGGCAAATGACGATGCCGCCTGTCTGATGCTTCAGCATTTCACCGGCGGAAAAAATACGCTTGAATACGATGTGATCGTTTCCGGATTTCAGGGTGACTGGCAGGATGCCACGGAACTTTACCGCAACTGGATGGAAAAAAACGACCCTTATCTGCCGGCAAAACAATATTCGACCATGCCGCAATGGCTCAAAGACTCCCCGACGTTTCTGATCTATTCAGTCAAAGGTCAGGGGCGTGATCTCGGCGACTTGCGTCCCAATGAATACTATCCTTACAACAATGCTCTGCCGGTGGTGGAGCGTTACCGGAAACTCTGGGGCGGCAGTTTTACCACTGTATTGATGCACTGGGAGGGAACTGCACCGTGGGCTCCGCCTTATGTATGGCCGCCTTACGGCGGAGAAGAGGAGTTGAAAAACTTTGTCGAAACCATGCACGCCAACGGCGACCGTGTGGGTTTGTATGCCTCCGGCATCGGTTGGACACAACAGAGCATGACCGACACCAGTTACACGCTTTATGAACGTTTTGAAAAAGAGAATGTCGGTGCTGAAATCTGTATCGGCCCCCGTGATGAAAAGTTTTCAAGAGTCTGCAATGGATTAAAAGGTCAACGTATCGGTTATGATCTCTGCCCCGGCAGGGAGTTCACCGCCCGTACAATCAGCAATGAAATCCGTCAGGCGGCCGCAGCGGGTGTGGATTATCTGCAATTTTTTGACCAGAATCAGGGTTGCGCATCTCCGCTGTGTTATGCCAAAAATCACGGCCACCCGGAATTGCCCGGGAAATGGGAAACCGATTCCATGCGGCAACTGCTCAAAGCCGCTGTTGAAAGCGGCAAAGGTATGACCATCGGTTGTGAAAATGCCGCCGCCCAGCCTTATACAGAATATTGCAAACTGAATGACTTGCGCTATCATCTTGCATGGCATGCGGGGGGATTTCCGGTTCCGGCATATCCTTATTTGTTCCATGAATATACAGCAGGATTTTCCGGAAACGGAGTTTGTCTTGCCGGATGGATCGATATGGAAAAAACGCCCTTTTTCCTCTTGTGGCAACTGGCATGGAACTTTGCATATGGTAATTTCCTGTCGGTGGTGCTGAAAAACGGCGGCGATATTCACTGGAACTGGGCAATTCCGTGGACGTTCCCCATGCCGGAACAGGAACCGATCTGCAAACTGATGACAAATCTCTCATCTCTGCGGCGTGAATTAAGTGAAAACTATCTTGCCGCCGGACGGATGTTGAAAGCACCGAAAGTGGAATGCGGCACCAATACGATTTACCCCAAACGTTTTGCCCCGGTAGAAGTTCCCCGTATCGTTGCAAGTTCCTGGCTGGGAATCGATGAAAAGACCATCACCATTCTGGTCAACTACAATGCACAGGAAGAGAGTTGCAAACTTTTTGACAAAACCATAACAATCCCGGCATACGATGCTGTTATAATAGAAAACTCTGTACTGAATACAAACTGATAGAAAATTCTGCGCACACTGCTTATGTTGTCTCAATGAAGCACCAAGAACAAGGCCCCGGCAAAAAGAGCAACGTACTTTACCGGGACGTTGTGAGGATGGAGTATACAGTAGAGTCCTGGTTAAAATCAGTCAATCTTTCATCTCCATCCTTTTATATCATATTGGATTCAGCATGATGGGGGAAGTACTGTGAGAAGTTCCATATTGCCAGAGAAAAAGATCTGTTTTTGTATTGCCGGAATTAGCAGACGATCATATTGCTGAATTTCAAAATATTCATTTCCGCAGATGATTTTTCCGCTTCCAGCAGTAACAATAACTGCTCGCAAAGACTCATGTTCTACGGAAACCTGACTGCGGCACCGGAGAAATTCTGCTCTGAAGCAGCTCGTTTTACGGTCATCAAACAGTGAAAAACGTTCTCCGTCGCCGTTTAAGGGCAGCGGGCGGGGCTCTATGAAAAATTGTTGACGGGTTTCCTGAATGTTTCTTGAAGTAAAATCAAACATGGAAAGTCCCCAGGCAATATCCCTGCCCATAAAACGTGCTGCTTCCGGCAAGACATAGCCGCCGCGCTCAAATTCAACCCGTACAGCGAAATCGGATGGTTCCATGATTTCCACCATAAAAACGCCTTCGCCAATCGCATGAGGAATACCGCCGGGAACAATAAAACAGTCGCCGGCTTTAACTTTGATTTTATCGAATCCAGAAAGAATTTTTTCAGAATCCTGTTGTTCAACTGCCTGACGGAAGTCCGCCGGTTCCGGAGCCCGTTGAAATCCCAGATAAATGTATCCTTCACAACCGGGACGGACTCCGAGAATATAATACCCCTCCGTTTTTCCATGATTTGAATGCAAGTGTTGACGGGCGAACTCAACAGTGGGATGACACTGCATGTGAAGCCGAATGGAGGAATCCAGGTATTTTAACAGAAATTCCGGAGATTTTCCAAATGCAGCAAGATGCTTTGTGCCCAAAAAATCTTCAGGAAAGCGCTCAAACAGTTCCGTTAAAAGAAAAACACCATCCTTAGTGATGACCTTGGCTATCCCTTCATCAACAACTTCTTCTCTGCCGATATTTCTCGCAGCGGTAGTTGACACCAACCAATCTTCCGGGAAATGAGTATCTGAAGGATTTTCTATACCGCTGATCTGATCGAGCGTTTTTCCGCCAAGATACGTTCTCCACACCCGGTTGGGGGCAAGTTTATAGCAGGACTGTATTTTCATGATTTCCAACTCTCCGTTTGCACAGGTTGATACATTTACAGACAAATAGCGTTTCATAAAATAACATAGATTATGTGATTTTCAAATTTATTTTCCGAAATAAGTATGCATAAAATCATTTTGAAAAACACTAAAAAACAACTTTTTGAAAAATCTTTGATTTTTATATATTTAATGCGTTTTTGATATTTTATTTTGAGGTAATTTGATGTATAATATACTGTAACCATAGTGGGAATTTCCCCAACATAAAAATTAAGGAGATAAAAATATGGGAAAGAGACAATTCACCCTCATCGAACTCTTGGTCGTCATTGCAATTATTGCTATTCTTGCCGGTATGCTTTTGCCTGCATTGAATAAAGCTCGCGCCAAAGCCCGTACCATCAGCTGTACCAACAATCTGAAGCAGGTTATGCTCGGACAGGTTCAGTATGCTGATGACTTCAATGGCATGATGATCGGTCAGCGTTCTGTCGGTTCCGGCTGGAGCTGGGTCGCCACTCTGACCAACGGCGAAGATGCCGAAGGCGTCAGCATTCAGAATCCCAATCCGCCGACCTCTGCTTATGTTGCCATCAAGCAGACCAAATGCCCGACCACCAATCAGAAATTTTCTGAATCCGGTGCAACCAGTCCTTACGGTGTGTTGTATGATAAGACCAATTACAATTCAGCAACTCTGGGTAATTTCATCCTGTGGACTGAAACTTCACCTTCTCTTTGGCTCGTTTATATCGTTGGTCAGATGAGATCGGCTTCCAGCACTTATCTGATGGCTGATACTGCAAAAATGGCCAATGGTATCACCTCCGGTCATCATGCGTTTCAACTCAAAGGCGTCACGGAAGGCCATCTGGCAATGAAACATGAAGATCGTGCCAATATCGCATTTGGTGACGGTCATGTGGAATCTCAAACGCAAAATGATATGTTCGGCAGTCAGAACAACGTTTCTGTGGTTTTGAATTCTTCTGCTCAGGAAGTAACCAAGAATTAATAATAATTTTTTTCTCTGAGGCTGCTGCAATTCCCGCCGGTTTTGCAGACAGCCTTTTTTAATCCCTTTTGTTTAGAGATGAAAACATTATGAAAAAATATTTTTTATTCAGCTTTTTTTTCTCCTTTTTTGCACTTTGTGGAGAAACAAGTCACGTTTTTAGAAAGGACGGAGACTGGCACCCCTACAAACTTTCCTATCAGATTGAACCAGGTTCGCCGCTGGATTTTTCCTTTTTGCTGGATGCACCCGCCGGTAAATATGGCACCGTAAAAGTCAAAGGAGACCAGTTTGTTTTTGAGAAAAAAGATATGCCTATCCGTTTTTTGGGAACCAACATCTGCTTTGGTGCTAATTTCCCGTCACGTGAAGATGCCGAAAAATTGGCAGATCGAATTGCCCGCAGCGGTTTCAACAATGTCCGCTTTCACCACTTCGATTCCGCAATGACCCGGCATACAGCTGATGGTTTTGAGATTATACCGGAAAAACTGGACAAACTTCACTACCTTCAGGCAGCTCTGAAAAAACGGGGCGTTTATTTCACATTGGATATTTATACCAACAGGAAGCCCGGTCCCCGTTATGCAGCAAAAAATATTCGTAAAACCACAGAATACAAATATTATGCCATGTTGGATCCGGAAATCTGCGACGATCTGAAAAAATTTACCAAACTTCTGTTGACCACTGTTAATCCTTACACCGGCATGACCTGGGCAGAAGATCCTGCCCTCAGTAATTTGGGACTGATAAATGAAAATCCGACTTTCCCGTTGACGTTGCGCAGTCCGGAATTATGCAAAGAATTGCGCGATCTTTACTGGAATGCTTTTGATAAATGGGTGAAAGAAAAAGGTCATACGGTTACCAAAAATAACCGGGATATTCTGGAAAACCGCTGTTTTGATGATCTCTACGATAATTATTTGACCGATATGATGCAATTTGTCCGTTCACTCGGCGTGAAAGCTCCGCTTTCGGATGTCAATAATTATCACAGTCCCAATCTCTACCGCCGTCGTGTAAAACTGGATTATGTGGATGATCACCAGTATCACGATCACCCGTCTCCGTTGCGCCGCCCCTTCAAAATGAGCGGTTTGAGCGCCATCAAAGAAAAACGCCTGGATTTTCTCGGAGTGGCTCCGATCCGGATCTACGGAAAACCGTTTACAGTAACGGAGTTTGATTTCTGCTATCCCAATCCATACCGCGCAGAAATGGGACCGTTATTCGGTTATTTTGCCGCCATGCAGGGTTGGAACGGCATCTGGCACTTTGCCTTTTCTCACGGGCATGACAAATTCGGCAGAGAACCGTTTATCGATGTTTTCGATTCCGTGAATGACCCGGTTCGGGCTTTGACTTTACGGATCACTGCGGCGTTGTTCCTGCGGCGTGATGCGGCAGAATCCAAACAGTTCTATGCATTGGATATTGATACCAGTTATAACCGCGTATATCCCAAAAACTGGCTTTTCCCGGGCGGAGCCCGCCCTTATGCAACTCATGGCAAGTTAGGCTGTGCAGCACAAAATGGTCCCGCTCCCGCCGGGGCTATTCGTCTCAATGTCGATCAACTCGGCGGTGTATATGGGATTTCCGAGAAAATAGAGACCTCCACCGGAGAAGCTGTTGTCGATTTCAAAAATACCACATTCCTGGTGGATACCCCCCGTACAGCAGCCTTTGTTCTGCAAGAAGGCAAAACACTGAAAACTTCTCTTTTTACAGTTAAAGCCAGGAAAGGTTTTGTTGTTGTTTCCGCCATATCTCTGGATAAGAAACCGCTTTCTGAAAGCAGAAAGATCCTGTTTCTGCATCTTTCCGACAACCTGCTTGCCGGAACAGAATATACGATAAAACAGGGAAAACTTCAGTGTTCCGTTCTGGGACGCAAAGAGCCGCTGATGCGTCATTCTGTAATTTCGGTACAGCACAATCTTCCCGGCCACTGGATGATGACCCCGCTTGATTACAGCGGAAAAGCTGACGCTGTGCCAAAGGAACTGAGCCGCAATATGGAACTGGATAATTTCCAGTACAGCAATAACGTGATCTCCGTCTGGTTACTGGAGCGGACAGATCAGAAATAAAAGCGATTCAACAAGATTTAAGAATGGTATTGTACGCCTCTTTCAGGACGACAATGCCATTTTCTTTTTGCAGAACTCCTGCACCGTAGATCAATTTCCAGTTGCCGTTTTTCAAGCGGATTTCCGGCAGTTTCTCTTCGTTTGGAATAAAGAGAAATTCGGTTCCCTGTGCCGAATACGCTCTTTCGATATGCGGAGAAACTTCATATCCGGGAGCCGCATTGCGAATAAATTCCATGCTCAAATTCTTTCCTGCTTCAGATGGCAGCAAAAATGGATTTGAGGCCGCAAAGAAAAAATTTCCTCTGCGCGTAAAGAGCGGATAGCCGTCATCACTGCTGCGAAGCAATTCCGTACCCTCAAAAAGTTCTGTCAACTGAATTTCCAGCGGGATGCCTTCCAGAGACGTTTCCACATTGTCCAGCGCCCGGAGACCGATCAGAGGATTCAGCTCGCCGCCCGGAATCATCGTATTCAAGCGTCTGGATTCAGAAATGTCATTGCATGGCCACGCAGCCAGTACCTTGCCTCCGCGAGCCAAAAAGCTCTTGATTGCCTTTACGGTATGATTCTGCAGAGAAATTGGGTAAGGGAGAATCAACAATTCCACTTCTGGAGGCAGTGTCTCTATCTGTTCGGGAATGGCAATTTCAAAAGGCAGGTTCAGCGCGTAACAGGCTGCTGCTGCATTGCAGAGCGCCCGAACCGCCTGATCGTCTCCGATGATATGTCTGATACGGGTGTTGACGGCTTTGATGGTTTGATTGGTGTGACGGTCATAAAGAAGAGCCGCTTTCCGTACAGGATGCAGTTCTCTTATTTCCGGTTCTTTTTCCAAAAGTTCCCCGATGCGATGCGCTGCATCGGCACGCGCGGTAAAAGTTCCGTCCGGCAACACCAATCCGCGTCCTCCTGTTTGGAAGCCGGATTTGAATGGTTCGTATTTCCAGAAAATACACCCGGTACAATGTGAAAAGAGTGCTTCACAGATCCACCTTTCGATTTCATGGGGAGCTACTCTTTCGGTCGTAAATATCTCGGAATAAAAATGGCTTTGCAATTCTGAAATCAAAAATCCCTTTTCTCCTGCAGCCGATGCCGCTCCGGCAAAGGTGAGTTTCCGCAAAGAGGGCGAATTGTCCTTGAGGAGCCTGCCGCCCGTTTTGGGATAAAAAGAGATGCCGAAACGATCCACTTTTTCTGCAGTCAGCCAATCATCCGTTCCCCGGTCAAATTCGCTCCAGACTGTATTGCTCATTACGTTGTCTGCAATAACAGGGTGGTGCGGGTCGATGGCTTTGACTTGTTTTACCCAATCAGCCAGAATCGCGGCAAGATCCCGAACTCTGAATTCTTCCCAGTCTGCTTCCGGGGCAAATGATGCCCACGTCACAGGATCAAGGCGGATGTTGTCAAACGTGCGGTAGCTTTTCATCCAGATCCGGTTCAGTTCTTCTATCGTAATATATTTTTCCCGCAGGAAAGTACGGAATTCCTGCAGAGTGAATGAGTCAAAACTTTTGAAATGCGTTTCGTTCCATACATCGTATGCTGCCAGAGCCGGATGATCTTTGAAGGCGTTTACGGTGAAGTCAAAAAATTTTTGCAGAGCAGTTCGCACTGCCGGATGGTGATAATTGAGTTCCCCCAGACCATTCTGCCCCGGAGCAGGAAGTCCGTCTTTATCCGTAACAAGGTATTCCGGACGGAAATCTTCATCAGACATGAATTCCAGATTGTAAACCTGACCGGTCAATTCCGCAACACCGGAAAGGCCGCACTCTTCCAGAACATCCAGCAATTCCAGTTGTTTGGAGCAATCCATTTTGCCCTCTTTGTAGAAAAGAGGAGGATAGAAAACAACGGTATTCATTGCAAGAGAGCGAATCTTTCGACACTTTTCCAACAGTTCCTGTCGCGTATCAGAAAGCTGCAGCAGCAGAACGACTCCGTAAGGGAAATGATTTTTCATCTCTTCACATACTCCACATTGTATTGAATAGGATCAAAATTTTCTGCAATAATCTTCTTTGCTCGGGTTGAATTGCCGTAGATCGACGAAGCACAGGTGCATTTTACCAAAGAAGCCTCCGGGATGGAGATCCTGCATTCCAGCGTATCATCCGACGGTTCAAAAACGAAGATCACTGGATGAAATCCGGCAGAATGACTCCCGTTGAAGACAACGGAAACGCCGATTTTACCCGGCTGACAGCACAAGGTGATTTCTGCAGTAACTTCCACCGCCGGTGCGTATGCCGCAACGGGACAATAGTGGAACAATCGCCGGAATTCCACCTGGTCATTTCCGGGAGTGACCGACCACACATCAGGTTGCAGTCCGCGCGGAACCAGCAATTCACCGCTGCTGTTTTCCAACATGGGAAGCAATGGAAGCTCCGGCGCAGAATAGGGCGCAGGAATCCGTTTCCCGAAATAAGGAAGAGATTGGAATTTTGCGCTGACATCCACCTCAACGTTACATTCGCCGGTCAGGCGGTTGTGCCAGAAAAACATATTTTTCGTCATCCGGTTGGCGGCAGGTAGAATGTAATGGACTCCGGAATCTGCCGCATTGGCACAAATGATTCCGGCGCCGGGCAGATAACGGACGTAAGAGTCAACCTCTGACGGAAGTTTTTTCTCTGTTTCTCCGTCAGCAGCGTAAAGACAAGCCATTGCCAAACCGTAAATGCCGTAGCCCTGCGCCTGAACGATAGTGGTATACTCGTCCCAAATGCCCCTGTCTCCGGCTTTGTCACGGTAGACCCGTCCTTCCGGCGAGATGCCGTTTCTTTCAAAGAAGGAGATCATTCTATCGGCGGCGGCAAAACCGTCTCCTGGTTCAGCGGTCAAATTCCGGGCTTCTGCGTATTCCCAGAGAAAAACCTTTTTGATTTCCGCTTCTCCCCGCAGGGAGCGTCCCCATTTGCCGAATTCCCCCTGTTGGTCGATCAGATATATATTGGCAGCGCAGAACTCTTTGATGATAGAGTGGATCTTCTCCCGGAAAGGACTTCCGTCGGAGTATATTCCGTCATAATTGAGCAGTAAACCGATGATTTCGCCGCTGTAAGCATCAATGCGCCGATCCTCACGGCTGCCGCGGCCGTCATCGTCATTGAAAAAGCCTTCTCCCAGATAGCCGTCAAGCAGATATTGGATATCGGCGTCTGGATCCGAACTGGGAGATTCCTGATAACCGAAACGGCAGCGAAGCACATCAATAACCGCTGCGGCAATACGATAATTTCTTGATGCAGCAAGCAATTCATTCATATCAAGCTGCAAAAAGAATTTTCGCAGTTCCTGTTTTTCACTTGCGGAAAAGGATTTATGAAAAAATCCCTGAAGACCTCCGCTGAAATCCATCGCCAGCAGCAGAGCAAAGGTTGTCCATGCGCTGCGGGTATCATCCACACGGATGGAGGCGAGAGTCCACTTACGGCAATATCCGGTAAGGTCGGAGGAATTCAGTTTGTTCCCATACAGCAATATCCTGATCACGCCTCCAAGAACCAGCCATCCGGAATCCTTGCAGTCAATTTCACCCTCTACTGTCATTCGTCCCAGCTGATCGGTATGGTTCATTGCAAATTTCAGCGCTCGATCAAGCAATATCCGGCAACGTTCCTGTCTGGATTTTTTTTGTTCCATTTTTAACTCCTGTACTTTATATTTTACAAGACTTAATATAACTACATTGAGGGTCGTGGGGTATACCAATATAATATGATTTTATATCAAAAATAAAGATTTTTATTCAAGATGGTTGAAATAACAGACTGCCCCGGTTATATTAGAAAGCAAAATCTTTAATATGCAGGAGAAAAATATGTTACCCGTCATTGCTTTTGATACCTTCATTCCTTCTGTTGCCAATCCCCCTGTTTTGACAAAGGCAAAGGACGCCTTTGAGATCTTTCGCCCGGCAGGGAGTTCGCCTGTTCATGCGGCTCATCTCCTTTTATTTGATCTGGCTGATGCCGAAGCAGTGCAAATTTCCGTGACGGGGCATACGGCAGGACTTTCACAGGAAAAAGCAGGGGTGATTTTTTCTTTTTGCGGCTCTGACGGAAAACCGGTAGAACGTGGATATCTGCGTAAAGACGGAGATATTTTTCAGCGCAAATTACGCCGTCCGGCGGACAGTACAACATTGCGGCTTGAACTTTTTTCGCGCTGGACTGACCAAACAGTACAGTTCTCGATGCCGAAAGTGCAACCGATTTCCGCAGAACCGGAGCGCAAAGCCCGGATCGTTGCTGTAAAAACGAATCCTGTCAACGGAAATAATGAACAGCAGTTAGATGAAATAGAAGAAAAACTCCAGCTGGCAAAAGAAACCCCGGATTTGATTCTTTTGCCGGAAAATCATAACACCCGGGGGCTTCCCGCCAAAACCTGTCCCTATGAACCAATAAACGGCCCTTTCGCCAAACGCCTTGCGGCAATGGCTGTGAAATTCCATTCGTATGTTTGTGCAACATTTTCTCTGCTGGATGAAGAGAAGCAATTTCGCAATGCTGCTGTGCTCTTTGACCGCAACGGCAAACTCGCGGGAGTTTACTATAAAGTACATTTGACGATGAGCGAAGCCGAAAAAGGCTTTATCCCCGGTGAAAAATTTCAGGTTTTTGAACTGGATTTCGGAAAAGTCGCAATCCTGACATGCTGGGACAACTGGTTTTCGGAGAGTTGCCGGATCGTTGCCGATCTGGGGGCGGAACTTGTACTCTTTCCGCTCGCCGGTGACGGCGAAGAACGCCATTGGAAAAATATCTGGCCCGCCCGGGCTATGGATTGCGGCGTAACTCTGGCAATCGCTCCGGCACAGGGAGAAGCCGTTGAACCGGTTCCCGCCGCCATTATCCTGCCCGATGGAAGCTGGGCTGCATCTGCAACAGAAAATCCGGGGTATGCGGCGGCAACAGTGGTATTGGATCGTGCATTCCAGACCTATTGGCTTTCTGTTGGACCTTGCAGAGGCGAAGGACGGGATTTGTATTTTTCAGAACGTCGTCCATCTGCCTATTGCAAAGATATCTGAAAGTTGCTCAAACTTGTTTGTTTTCTTCCTGTATATTGATTCCCTGTATTTTAAAAAAAGAAATCAAAATATGCGATTTTGATAAAAAATACAGGTTTTTTTCGTTGATTTTTCAGTTTTTTTGATGTATTTTTCTCTGCAGTTTACGGCACGCAAACGAAATGGTAATACGAGGGCAATATGAAAACTGATTTTTACGGGGAAATTGCAAAACCTAAAATCCCTTTTGTTGTAAATCTCCGTTTTTGGGAATATCACCGTCATGATTCTCATGTGCAACTGCCGTTCCACTCTCATTTCTTCTGGCAGTTGAATATGGTGGAAGAAGGTCAAGCAGAATTTGTTGCCTCAAAAGAAAAGTTGCATATCGAACTTAATCCTGGAGATTTACTCTTTATTCCTCCGAATTGCACTCACCTTTTGCACTATGATCGGGGAGTGTTTGTCGGTTTTTCATTCAAAATGGAAGTGCATGGTTTGACTGATTGTGCAGACAGACCAATACACATACCCAGTTCCCCTCAAACGATTGGTTGCGTAAAGGCAATCAAGGAACTGCTGATCGCAACATTTCCGACAAATAATATTTTCTCCGGCGAAACGTTACTGAATTGTGACGATGACTATTCTCTGTTGGTTGAATCTCTGTTGAGCGGTCTTTTTCAACGTTATGTAGCCGGAAGTGGGCAAAATGCCACATCACCGCTCTTGCGCAACGTCCGCCAGCTTCTTTTACAACGGCATGGGCAACCGCTCTCGGTTCAGGAATTAGCCAAATTCTGCAGTTACTCAGCCGGACATTTATCCGAACTCCTTTTTCAGGAATGCGGACTGCGGGCAAAACCCCTGATCGATCGAGAACGGACTGTTATCGCAGCAAATTTTCTGGAATTTTCAGAAATGAATATCAATGAGATTGCAGAATATATGGGATTTCCCAATGTGTTTGCATTCAGTGCATTTTTCCGGCGGCATACCGGGATAGCCCCCTCTATTTATCGGAGTCGTAAGCGTAACCAATTGCCCAGTGACAGCGGTCCGGCAATTCAAGAAAGGAAAAAAAATGAGTAACTGTAATGATACACCTTTCCGTTTTTATTATTTTCATTCGACCCACTGGGATCGTGAGTGGTATAACCCCTTTCAAGTCTTTCGTCGTAATCTGACCGATATGTGCGAACATCTGCTGACTGTTTTGGAAGAGCAGAAAGATTTCCATTTTACCTTTGACGGTCAGACCATCGTTCTGCAGGATATTGTCGAATTGCGTCCTTCGTTGAAAGAACCGTTGCAGAAGGTGATTTCCGCTGGTCGCTTGGATGTAGGTCCATGGTATGTGATGCCCGATGAATTTCTGGTGTCGGCAGAATCTGTTATCCGTAACTTTTTTGCCGGAAGAAAATTGGCAGAAGCATTCGGACACGCCCCGTGGGACGTCTGTTATGTATGTGATATTTTCGGACATATCGCACAAATGCCGCAGATTGCAAACGGCTTTGGCCTGAAAGGGCTCGTCCTGTGGCGCGGCCTTCCGGAGGATTCCGGTCCATTTGTTCTTTGGGAAAGCCCTGACGGCTGTCGGATGAAAACGATTCGTCTTTATCCCAATGTCGGCTACGGAGCATTTGTAGCGGTTCGGGGCAAAGTGAACCGCTCCATTTTGGAAGAGGATTTCAAGCAGAATTTGCAGAAACATATGGAAAAAACCTCATGGCATTGGGGAGATTCGTGCTTTTTACTTTCTGATGCAATCGATCATGCCTGGGCGTGCCGGCAGCGGGATGAACTTTTTCGATGGGTCCGGGAACTTTATCCGGATGCAGAAATTCTGCCGGATAACTTTTCGCTTATGTTCCAGAATGAGTTCTCGCGCCGGGATAAACAATATCCCGTCTATCACGGCGAACTTCTGCAGTGTGCTGATAAGTATAATGGACATCTCATCAGTGCCGTGTTGAGTTCCCGTTACGATATCAAACAGGCTAACGATCTCTGCCGGGACCGTTTGGAACTGCTGGTGGAACCGGAATATGTGATGCGCCGTGCTGCCGGAGAAAAACTTTCTCTGGAACCATTGGAATATCTCTGGAAACTCTATTTGCAGAATCATGCCCATGACTCTATTTGCGGATGTTCTGTCGATGCGGTCCACCGGGCCGTTATGAGCCGTTATGAGGAGGCAAATACGCTGGCAGATGCCCTTGCCGGCGACTTTTGCATGGAGGATATCCGTCATCTTACCGGTTGCGGCTGGGAAGTGATTTTTGACCCGCACGCGTGGGTGCATGAATCCGAACAGTCCCCTGCTTTTGATGCGGCAGACGGCTGTTATAAACTGCGGATATTCAATCCGCTCCCTTATTGGGTGAAAGAGGAAAAAGAGTTGAGACTTGCTTTCCCGGCCAAAGAGGCTTACCCGAGCCTGCAGCAGGATACGATTGCCGGATTCGGTTATGAACAGAACAACTCTTTTGAAATCTTCTGCAAAGGAGAAAAAATTCCCTTTGCCATCAGCAGTGTCGAAAAAAAACGTCAATGGCGTTTCTACCGCAGTGAAGGGATGCTGCGGGACTTCTATAATATCGTACTGCCCCTGGAACTCGCTCCCTGCGCCTGGACAACGCTGGAGATCCGTCCGGTTTCCGCTCCGGTTCGTTTTTTCGGCTCTCTGCTGACCGGAGCGTGTTCGGCGGAAAATGGAAAACTCCGTATCGAAATTGCTCCTGATGGCAGTTATACCCTCTATGATCTTGTCAATGACCGGGTCTATCCCGGACAGAACAATTACCGGATCGACCGGGATATGGGCGATGGCTGGAACCAGGTTTCTCCGGTGGGGATGCCGGTGGCAGTCAGCTGCAGTTCTGCAGAGATCCGAATCATCCACGATTCACCGCTCCGGGCAGAATTTGAGATCATCCGTACCTTTATGCTGCCGCAGGAACTGGTCTGGCAGGGGCGGATTTCCGGACAATACGGCGGAGTAACTCTCTCCGAAAATATCGTCCCGTTCCGGATCAGAACCCGTATTGTATTGAATGCTGGAGCCGGACAGTTGAAAATCCGTACGGATATCGACAATAACTTGCGGGATGCCCGAGTACGTCTGGTTGTTCCCTCCGGAATTGAAGGCAAACATTTCGTTTCCCAATCCGGAGCCATTCTTCAGAGGAATCCGGGGCGTGAACATGGTAATGCCTCCGTAAATTATCTGGAAGTAGAGCAGTATGGTAAGAACTTTGACGGTCTGATCGGCAAACGGGATGAATACGGCGGCATCGCTTTGCTTGCGCCGAGCGGGCTTCATGAAGCCGGAGAGTATCCGGAAAAAGGGAATCCGCTTTTTGTAACCCTTTTTCGCGCCTTCCGCAGAACCGTCGGTACCGATGGGGAAGAGGATGGGCAATTGCAGAAAAAACTTCATTTCGAATATGCCCTGTATCCTTTCGGAAGTTCAGTATCCGATGCTGAACTTTATCGGCAGTTGCAGAAGAACCGGGTGGAATGCCCTCATTACATGATTGCGGAAGCAAGCGTGAGTGGCGGGATTGATTCTCTGCCTTTTATGCAATTGCAGGGTGATCTGGTCCTTTCTGCTCTGAAGCCAACAGAGAACGGTAATCCCGCTGAATTTATTTTTCGCTGCTGGAATTTGTCGGATGAAACAGTTGCGGGGGAAGCCGTATTTGCTGTTCCATTCCGGAAAGCAGAACTCTGCCGCCTTGATGAAACAGTCGAAACCCTGATCTGTCAGGAAAGTGACCGTGTCCCTTTGAAGGTTAATCCATGGAAAATGTATACTGTAAAAGTTTCTTTAAAATAATGAGGTGTCGTATGTCTCTGAAAACAATCTTTTTTTTCACTCTTTCTCTTGCCGCTGGTACATTCCAACTTCAGGGAGAAAATCATTTTATTGATTTGCGTTCTGCTGCGACAACAGGTTTTTACGATCGTTTCGACAGTGACCGTAAAGATGGTTGGATCGACCAGGGCGAAGCTCATGATATGCGTATGATTCAACCCGGTATCCTGAAAAGTTCCATTGCTGATTTCAGGATTATTGATCCTGCTGCAAACAGAAACAAAAGTTGTATTGTATTAGGCGGTATTGTCCGACCGTGGTTTCCTGCATCAGTAAAAGTACAGACGCCGGATGCGGGAACTCCCCAGACATTGTATCTGCTTCATGCGATCTCCTGGCATCCCCCGAAAGGAACTCCTATCGGAAAGATCCGGGCTGAATTTTCAGACGGCAGTTCCGTTGAATTTACTCCCCGCTGCGGAGAAGAGGCGGAAGATTGGTGGCATCCTTCCCATCTGCCCAATGGGATCGTTGTCTGGCGGGCGCTGAATCAAAGCGATATTCCGGTAGGATTGTATGTTTCCAAATTCAAACTGCCCGGCAAGAAACTCCGCTCTCTCTCATTCAGCACCATCCCGGGAAAAAAGACAGTTTGGATGATCGTCGGTGCCACTGTACGTAATGATGACCGCCCACTGCCTGAAAAGAACAAAATCATTGTAAAAACATCTGATGAATGGCGCAGATTTCACTTGAACCGCGCCACAGCCGCTGGAACGGCTCTGGATTTCAGCTTTCTCGCCGATGCACCGGCTGGCAAATACGGCAGAATGCAAGTAAGGGGGGATGATTTCGTTTTTGAAAAACGCCCGGATACTCCGGTGCGTTTTTTTGGAACCAACCTCTGTTTTTCCGCAACAGTACCGACCCACGCACAAGCAGACGGACTTGCTGTGCGTATTGCCCGATGCGGCTATAATTCCGTGCGCCTGCACCACTTTGACACGATGATTACGGATCCGGCTGATCCCGCCGCATTGAAACTGGATAAAGATAAAATGGATCGTTTCTGCTACCTGATTTCCGCATTGAAAAAACAGGGGCTTTATATTACTCTGGATCTTTATACATTACGCAAACCCAAACCGGAGACATTTGGCAATAAATACAAATGGCGTTGTCTGCAGTGTTACAAGGTCGCGGCGATGTTCGATCCGGAGGTCAATGCAAACTTGAAAGCATTTGCAAAAAATCTGCTGACTTTTGTGAATCCTTATACCCAAATGACTATTGCCGCAGACCCGGCGGTGATTTCCATGTCACTGATTAACGAAAATACGTTGATCCCGCTGGCGTCTCCAGCTGTTTTGGATCCAGGTATCTATAAGATGGTACAGAAAAAGTATCACAAGTACCTTGCCGCCGGAAACCGGAAAGCAAGTACAGGTATGTATCGGCAGTTTCTTCATGAAGCCTATTCCCGTTACTACGATGACATGAAAGGTTTCATCCGTTCTCTGGGAGTGACGATGCCGCTGACTGAACAAAATGTTGGTCAGACGGTCGGTTTGTTCCACGATCGGCTCAAGTACGATTATGTTGATGATCACCGTTATCACGATCACCCGCAGCCGTTGCGGTATCCCGCTGGTGTTTTCAATATCTCTGCGGTAAATGCGGGAAATTATCTTCTCAATCCCGGAGACATTGCCGCCTCCCGCATTTACGGCAAACCTTTTACAGTGACGGAGTTTGGCTTCTGTTATCCCAATGAATTCCGCAGTGAAATGGGAGTGCTTTACGGTGCCGTTGCCGCATTGCAGGATTGGAACGGCATCTGGCACTTTGCTTTTACCCATAATATTGACACCGTTTACGGCAGCGAAGAAGTTGAGATTTTCGATGCGGTAAACGATACTATACGGCGTTTTTCCCTGCGGATCGCTGCGGCATTCTTTCTCCGCGGAGATGTAAAAGCGGGGAAGGAACGTTATGCGATTGCCGTTCCGAATGGGGCATGGCGTGATTTTCATACCATCGAATCCCGCTACAAACTGCCAGCCTTCAAAGGACAACTTGGAACGATCGGAGTGATCAACGGACAGTTTGTTCCCCGGCAGGAACAGCCGTTCCTTGCAGTATTTCCATATCAAAAAGGAATGAAACTTCCACCATTGAAAGGGGTATGGCAGCGTTATATATCAGAAACCGGAATGATGGAAAAATTCCTCTGGGGAACGGCTCGTCCGTCCCGGGTAGTCAGTGACACCGGCGAGATCACATTGAATTTGAAAAAACAAACTTTTCTGGTAACGTCCCCCCGCAGTGAAGCCGCTGTATTGCCAGAGGGAACAGACAGCAAAGGGGAGTTTCTCAAAGCAGAACAGAAAAAATCCTTTGCTGTAATTTCAGCAATCTCGCTTGAAAAAAAGCCACTGGCGAAATGTGAAAAGTTTCTGTTGCTCCATCTGGGCAAAACCGACGTGGAAGGAACCGTTTATCAGGAAATGTCCGGCATAAAAAACAGCGGGAAAGTCCTCGTCGCACGAGGCATGGGGACGCATGTGGCAAAACATACCGTCACAACGGTAAATATTCCGGGGGAATGGCGGGTTTTTGCATTGGACAATGCCGGACGGCGTCTTGCTGAATTGCCTTTCCGCAACCGGATGAAACTGGATAACTTTGTATTACCCGAACAGGTTATTTTCGCTTACGAATTTGTCCGGCGTCATTGAGTATATCGAAAAAACTGATATTCGCTGTTTTTATAACGATATATTTCTACTGAAACAAAAAACTGTGTTCTGAATAAGGCAGCAGTCATGTTTCGTACGCGGTCATATATCCTTTCAGTCATGGTTTTGTCCGAAAAAAGGACAACAGCCAAGGTATAAAAAAGATACTGAATTGTAAAGAAAATCAATCGATAAATCTTATACCGAACTCAAAATTGTTCCTGAGCAGCAATGGAGGTATATTTGTTATGACCATAGGATCAACCTCATGGATACTGACGATCCCATAAGGCAAGGTCGATATGAAAGATAAAAACTCTTCAAATGTTGTCTTATATGCAAGTTGTTCACTGACGGTGTGTGGCGTAGCTCTATCCGGATGAGTTGAGTAAATATGCCATGCTTCATCCAATGGCCGTTTTCTTTCAATTTTTTCCAATCCTTTTGCATGTTTGACATGAGCGGCAACCATATCAATACTTTTGGCTTTGGTCACTGGGATCAACTCTTTCGCTTGCCGGATGGCATCTTCTTTGCTTGTTGTGTGCAAAGGAATTTCTTTCCGTATACCATTGATTTGATAACGAAATATAGTAAGTTCCGCCGGATGTTTTTTGTCTCACAGACCCGAATTCAAGTTTCACTGATCCAACCTTATTTTTTGCTTTTGCCATAGAAATACCTGAAATAACAAGTTATGGCTGATTATAGCACAACAACGGGTATGTTGCAACCCCAAGTGGGGAAAGTGGGGATATTTTGTTGAAATTTGAGCATAAAAATGGCGGAAGAAATTTTTATCTTCCCCCACTATTCTGAACCGTTTTTTAAGGCGAAAAACTCAGAATTTTGCTGTGAAATGATTTTCTTGTTAATGTCCCAAATTTTGTGATGGGACAAGTTACTTGACAAAAATACATCTGACCATTATTGTATTTACTTATTTTTCCTTAAAACATGTAAATATAGATGGATAATAATATCTTTCAACGCTTCGGTACTGGTCCAGTCGACTTTCTGATTATCAACGGAAGACATGGAAGCCGAATTGCCTTGTCTGGACAGGGCAAGCTTTGTAAACGCATTGCCATAATCTCGCAGGCTTTTTTACCAATTTCGTCATAATCAAAATCCAGCGTAGTGACCGGCGGATCACAAAATTCTGAAATATCCTCATTCATATAAGTTACGACGGAAAGATCCTCCGGAATTTTATAACCCTGCGATTTAAGTAGTTGAACCGTTTTAAAAGCTAAATGCTGATGAATAATAAAAAGTGCAGTTACGCCGGAAGCAGTCAAACGTTTTACATCTTCAAGAAAACGTTCAGAAGAAAAAGATTTATCGCAAATCTCAACTACATCAGAAAGTTTCAATTTTTGTGCAGCACACATGAATTCATCATATCCACGCATAAAATCTCCACAATAATTAATTCTTGCAATTTTCCGGTGCCCCAGTGATTTGAGATGTCGGAGCACTTTCAAACTGCCATCGTAAGGGTCCGGTTCCACTGAGCAAACCTCTCCTCCGTAAAGCCCATAGGAATTTAGCATAACAAGCGGGAGTTTTTGGTATTTTATCCATTTTTCTTGAAATTCTTTACCTGCTGTAAGGCAAAAATAACCGTCGAAAAACTGTTCTCCAAGCTCCTTGGGACTAGACATTTTATTAACGGTATATAGGATCCAGCCTCGCTTTGCACATGCTTTTTCAATTCCAGCAAGCATATGCTCTGAAAAATAACCAAAGTCAGTTTTCAAAAAACACAGTCGGACATGATGACTCGTAATATTGATTCGGAAATGGTATTTTGCTGCAATTTTTTGAATTCGATCACGCATTTCTGGCGCTACCATCGAATTCCCATTTAAGGCACGTGAAACCTGTGAAATAGAGCAGCCTGCAAGTTCCGCTATCTTTTTCATCGTCATTTTATTTGTCATTTTTTCCTCTTGCAAATCCTTATTTATTATATTGTTTTTAAAATAATTGCCAATACTTATTTTTTCAAATTATATCCAAATGAATTTGCGTAAATTTTCGAACTTGATAGTCTTGACTGTTTCCTGAGTGATAGTATATTAAGCATCAAGAAATGGAGGCCATTATGGATGACTGTTTGCAAATGCTTCCCGCTGGAAGCATAAAATTAAAAGGACGACTTGGAAAAAGTTTACGCCTTACTGTAGATAACAGACTGAAAAAAGTAAATTACAAAAAATTGACCGAGACCTTCCGCACTCACCAGGATAATGATGGCTTTTGGCGTGGTGAATTCTGGGGAAAGATCGTCCGTTCCGCAATCCGTATCATTCAGACAAATCCGGATGCAGAACTCGAAACGATGATTCGCCAAACAGTACGCGAGCTCTGTGATACCGCCGATAAAAACGGCTGTATTTCCTCATATCCGGAAAACATGCGGTGTACCTATTGGGATATCTGGGGACGCAAATATGCTCTATTGGGACTGCTCCGCTATTACCGTATGATCGAGCAGGATCCGAAAGTTCTGGAAACGGTCAGAAAAATGGTTCACTCCATTATCAAGGACGATCCTTTCGCCGAGCCGCCGAAAGTCGGTCCTGTCTGGCATGACGGACTTGCGGCATTTTCCATTCTTGGAGCTATCGAGATCGCATATCGCCTGACCGGGGAAAAAGAATTTGCTGAAACAGCAGAACGGTTATTCAGGCAGGGATGCACATTCTCCGGAACGCTGTTCAAGGATTTTGAAAAAGGGAAAAGACTGAAGGATCTCGCAAATGGAAAAGCATACGAAATGACCTCTTGTTTTGAGGGCTTGCTGGAACTTTACCGCGATACCGGCAATCACAAATATCTGGAAATCGTAGAGCGCTATTATCAAACGCTTGTAAATACCGAAATGATGATAACCGGTACAGGGGGGGGCCGCGACGAGTGGGGAGAGTTCTGGTTTGACGGTGCAGAAAAACAGATAGAGCCGACCCCCGAGTACAGTATGGGAGAAACCTGCGTCACGACAACGCTGTTGCGATTTATATTTCATTTGCTTCGCATCACAGGCGATTCCCGTTATGCCGATCAGATTGAATATACCGTTTACAACGCAGCAATGGGTTCTATGAAATACGATGGTTCATGGTGGATACACCGAAATCCGACTCCGTTAGCGGGGATCAGCTGGAAAATTCCGGCTGGTGATCAAATTGCGGGTTATGGCGAAGACTGCTGTCTGGCACAGGGGCCCGAGGCTCTCGGTATCGGCGGAGTAGCAGCTGTTATGCGCCGAAAAGATGGACTTGCCGTTAATTTCTATGAGGATATGGATGTCAGTACACAAATCAATGGAACTGAAGTTAAATTAAATATCTGCGGCGGCTATCCGGCAGAAGAGAAAATTTCGATAAAGCTTTCACCCAAGGCTGAGTGCAAATTTACGCTTGCTTTAAGAATTCCAGAATGGTGTAAGCATCCAGTCATCGAATGTGATGGTGAAAAATGGGAATGTGCTCCGGGACGCTATGCCGAATTGAAGAGGATTTGGGAAAAAGGAAGTCTGATCATTCTGCACTTGCCGATGCCGATTGTAGAAATTGCAGCTCCTGCCGGAAAGAAAAAGATAGCGGTCCGTCGCGGACCAATCCTGTTGGTTCAGGATTCCAGAATAGGTGATGTCGGAGTTCCAATTAAAATCTCAGGAGTTCCGGAAAAAGTCAATGAGAAAAACATTGAAGATGTATACCGTTGGAAAGATGGTCTGCAACTGTGCGATTACGCATCCGCGGGTAATCTTTTCAGCGAAAAAAATACATTGTGTGTGTGGATGAAGAAAAAATAACAAAAAGAAAGGTCTAAAATGATGAAAACAAAACAGAATTTCACATTAATTGAGCTCCTCGTAGTCACCTCACAACTTTGCCGTGATTTTTTTAAACGCTTTGTTTATACGGATAAGTACGGATGTGTACGGAAACATACGGAGAATGCCGCTCACAAAAATACGCCGCATCATACTTGCAAAGCAAGTGCTTCATGTTTGCCGCAGGCAAACGCTTCATGCAGCAACGCTGCGCTTCACACGGCGGAGCCGTGCTTCATTCGATCAGCGTTCACGCTGATTGAACTGCTGGTCGTGATCGCGATTATCGCTATTCTCGCAGCAATGCTTCTGCCCGCATTAAACAAAGCAAGAGAAAAAGCAAGGGCAACACAATGTGTAAACAATCTGAAAACATTGGGTACTGCTGTCCAAATGTATGCCGGAGACAACGAGGATATGATTCCGTGCTATATCCCGGGAACTACCAAAATTCTTTGGAACTATCTTTTGTTGGGGCCGAACCCTAACTATCGAAGCTCATATACCCCATTCACTGACTCATGGACACACACGCCAAATGGAATGTATATTGGCAGAGCACAATTTCTCTGTCCCTCTATGCCGGGGAAACATGCCCTGACCGGTAATGCAAACTGGTGGGAATATAATCCTTCGTATGGAATCAATGTAGGGCTTTTCCCAGGAGAGTCCGGTTCATACAAAATAACTCGCTATAAATCCCCTTCCTTGAAGCGAATGATGGTAGATACCGTTAAATTTGACGGGACAACTTTTTCAGAGGATACCGGCGTGTGGCGTTGGAGTCGCAATACCTATTCTCCGGAAACGGCCGGCGCATTGGGATATCTTTCTTCGCGCCATAACATGTCTGCAAATATGAATCACGTGGATGGACATGTTGACAGTTATAAAACACCTAATGCTCTGTATCCAATTACAGATCGGGATAAATTGGAATATTTCATGTATGACAAATAAATAGAAACAACAAAATTATAAAGGTTTTCCAATGAAAAAAATTCTGATTTGCTTCTGCATATTTACCGGATTGATGCTTTCAGCAACCCCCCGGGTTCTATTTGAACTCGGCGGCAAAACAAAGTTGAGGCATTTCGCAGTTGAACTGACACAAACTGACGATGGAACCCTCTCTGTAAAGAAAAATTCTCATGCAAACTGGGGCGGTTTCTATCTTCCGCACACCTCTGTACTTGAATTTGCCGGGCAGAGAGTCCGTGTCTCTGGACGTATTCAAGTCAAATCCCTGAAGAGTTTCGGATTGCAGCCTCCCTCTTTGAACGGCAGTATTTGGTTTCAAAATGAAAAATCGGGAATTGCAAGCCATAAAAAGAGAATCGGAAGCGGAACGTTTTTCTCGCTCAAGGAAGTCGGACCGGAAATCGCTTTTGACAAGACTTTTCCGGTTCCCTCAAATGGGAAATATATGGTTATATTTCTCAATTTCGGGTATTCAACAGGAGAATTTATTGTAAAAAATTTGAAAGTTGAAGTTGTGAGTCCTGTCAAAGTGGAAAAGCGTGTCAACACCGGAATACCGGAAAAAGTGATGCTTCTCCAGCCCGGCATTCCCAAATCGTTTTCGCTCGCAAACACTTCTGACTGGAAAAAGTCAGCCAATATCACTCTTTCGTATACTCCGGAGGGGGTCCATCTGCACGTTGAGGCAAATGACACTTATCATCGCCAACCATTTTCCGACAAACGTATCTGGCGTGGAGATTCTCTGCAGTTTGCCGCCGATCCGCTTCTCGATCGCCAGGAAAATGGGTACAACGGTGCGGATGATGTAGAGTATGGGCTTGCCCTTCTTGAAAATGGCAAGAGTCTTCTGCATATTTTTGCGGAACCCGCAGACTACCCGCCTCCCATGAATCGCATCCGCTACTTTGTCAGACGCGATGAAGCCGCAAAAAAAACGGAATATCAGTTGTTTTTTCCGTGGAAGGCATTCGGTCCATTTCTGTACGATAAAATGGATCGGTTCGGTGCGAATATTCTTCTCAACGCCTGCGAGGAAAATGGACAACGCCACACCATTGAATGGCATCCTGCCACGGCGAACGGCAAAAAGCCTGCTGCCATGGCTGCGATCCTGCTCGACAAAACAAAACGCGGCATTATGGCGGATATTCTTCCATGTAAACTGAATCGTGATTCCGGAAAAGATTACTGTTTTCAGGCTGCAGTCGTAGCAATTGAACCTGTAAAAGGAAAAATCTCCATCACCTGCAATGGGAAAGAGGTCTATGACGAGAATATCCTTTTTGCACAGGGAGAAACGATCTTCTCTTTCACTCTGCCTAATACTCTTTTTCAAAACGGTGAAAACTCGATCACTATTTCTTTTGCCGATGCTCAAAAAGAATTTCACACGAAATCTTTTAAGGTTTCGCAAATTTCAGAAAAAGAACAGACCGAACGTATCATGAAACTGCGACAGGCTTGCTATAACAAGATGGCAGCGTTGGAACCGATGATTCAAAAATTCAATACCGATACCGCATTTCCACGAGAACAGATGATTTCATGGAAGGTCTGCAAACTCTTTCTTGACTTGTTCATTCCTGAAGATGTTACGCGAAAAGACTATGTTCTCGCACTGCGGGAAGTAGAAGAGGTTGACGCTGCACTAACTCAGTTGAAAAAAGAACTGGAAAGCAAAAATTATGTACTTTCCCAGTCACGTAATGTTATGGATCTTAAAATCGATAACGGTTCACTGGTCGGTTCCGATGGGCCAGTCTTTGCTTTTGGGATACATGGAGCACCTGCGATGCGTCGTCTGAACTGGCATGATCATAAAATGCTGAGTATAACTCATACATCATCTGATATCACGCCAATTAAATGGACGACTTTCCCGACAACATCGCAAGGGAAACCAACTACTCGTTCCTGTAAGTTACGCCCCTTTGAATGGAGAAATTACAATACAACTTCAACTCCTCTTATCCAGGTATATAGCAGTTGGTGGGAAAAATATATTAAAAAATGGCAGTCGGATGCTATCGTGAGCGGTAACCATTTTCTCGGTTATGACCCCGATCATCCAAGGATGCGGGAAATGGTTGATATCATGGTAAGCGGCACATTTCGCGACCTTGCCGCACAAAAACATAATGTTTTGAAGGATTCGATTGCTTTTGACCTCTGGAATGAACCGATGTTTGGTTCTGTTTCACCTTATACGGTAATGGCATACCGGAACTTCCTTGAAAAACGCTATGGTACAATTGAAAACTACAATCGTTACTATAAGAGTAACTTTAAAAACTTTAATGAAATCACAGACATTCGGAGCAAGATGGACTATCTTCCTATTGCTTGCTACGATTACTGCACATTCAATAATCAGCGTTTTTACGAATTTCACAAGATTGTACGCGATGCTGCAAAACGCGGAGCCGGGCCTGAAAATCCAATTCGTTTTACAATTAAACTGATGAATGCACAACTCTGTGGCGGCTGGGCATCGGCTGAAAGAGGATACGATGTAGACCTGATTTCAAAGTTGACGGATATACACGGTGGCGATAACTTCGTTTCCGAAATACTGCATGTAGAGCCAGACTACACCTGCAATTGGCGACCGCAGGTTTTTGCTTTTGATCTCATGAAATCTGTCGCACCAAATCAGCCCATTATAGACAGTGAATATCATGCTTCTGCAACTTCTCCCGATATGGTTTCTGCCGCTTTTATTATGGGAGCTCATCATGGGCTCAATGCCGCAAGCTGGTGGAGATGGAACCGGGATGAAAAGATGTATTTCCGGGTAGCAGCCAAAGGTGCGATGCCTTACTGGTTCCATTCATCGCCCGACTGCAATCCTGCTGCGATGATCGCCGGATTGCGTACAGCTGTCCTGCTGGATCGTCTGATGGAGGAAGTTCTGCCTTTCTATACAGCTCCGCGTCCAATGCGTATTCTTTGGTCACAGACTTCCATCAACTTCATCGGGACAAATAGTATACAAACCTTATGGAAGGTTTACGATAAGGTGAATTTTACCAGTCACCAACCTGTGGGCTTCGTAACTGAACGTCAACTTCTCGAAGGCAAAATTCCAGAAGATATGAAAATCCTCGTTATTGCCGGGACGCCATATGCTCAGAACGGTGTTTGGCAGGCATTGGAGAAACTGGAAAAGGCCGGAGTCCGTGTGGTCCGCATCGGAGAAAATCAGATCACCCGCAACTCCTTCGATGAAAAGATGGAGCCGCCCCGTCTGAAACATCCGGCGGAATCCTCTCTTGACGCATGGGACATCCGGAAAGATATGCAGAGTGCCGGAGTAACAGAATTGGCACGGTTAGTAGGAGAAAACCGTCAATTTGTGGAAGCCCGTTTTGTAAAATACGGGAACCGTGTCCTCGGTTATGCTGTCAATGTCGGCAAGCAAAAGGCAAAACTCCATGTTACGGATCTGCAGGGGAAAAACTTAGCCATCAAAACCCGCGGCGAGATACCGGTTAGAACGATGACTGAGTTCGAACTTGCTCCGCGTGGATGGATCTTATTTGAACTTTGAACAAAAAGGAATTTTGGGAAATGAAAATAATTTTGACATGCATTGGCATCTCTTATATAGTAATGCTTTCTGCCGCCCCCCAGCTTCCTTCCGATTTAGGTAGTAATGCAAAACTAAGCCGAAATGAAGTAATTAAAAACCGATCCAAAGATGGAACTTTAAGCGTAAAGAAAAATTCTCGTACAGAAAGAAAAGAAATTATGAATCGTCTTCAACTCGAAAAGGTCTATGAAGCTATCTTGAAAAGCTCAACGATGGAAGAACGCCGTACTGCATTGTTAGAAATGGACTGCCTGTTCGGCAGAGCGAACTCAGAAAACAGTGTTGTTCTCAGTGAATTTTATAACGACTGTGTTCAACGTGTTATTGCTGAAATCAAAACGCACGATAAATCAGTACCGAGATTGTGGAAACTTTATAGTTCTGGAATAATCGTCACCTCCGGCGGAAAAGTACGGGCATTTGATCTCAACTGCGGATGTGAGGATAAATTTAAGAGAAGTCGCTTGAGATTGAAACCGGAAATCATCGGAGCGTTGGCAGATATCATTGATGAAAGTTATCATACACATAATCACAGTGACCATTTCGGTTTGGAACTTGCAGATGCTCTTTTGGCGCGGAAAAAAAGGGTCATATGTACAACCGATATGATTCGAGACTGGCTGTTGGACGGAGCAATTGATTCCAAAGAACTACAAAGTAACGAGATCAAGGTTTTCCACAGTTACCAACGCGGAGCAGTAAAAGGACCGGGAGTACCCAACAGTGTTTATATCCTGAAGCTGAAAGAAAATTCCCATCTTCTTGTCCGCGGAGATATGTTTGACGGGAAAGATGTTCTCGCTTTATGTGATTATCTGACAGAAAACGGTCTTCGTATTACTTATGCGGCGATAAGCCCTTTCGGAACGAGTTTACCGGAATGTTCTGCCGAATTACGAAAACGCTATCAGAGTATTATTATTCCTGTTCATGAATGGGAATTTTCGCACCGCGTTCGGGGATTAAGCGGAAAAGCTACTCAAACCTATTCGGAATGGTACTGCGCATTCCCCGAAGAAGTCGCTGCAAATAGAGCACGTTTTCTTTTCTGGGGAGAAGCAACCTCGTTGGCTGAATGAAAATCTAATAGCCAGCACCAAAAAGAGTTAAAATATACGACAAAAGAATCCGTGGTTTTCTCGTATTAATTGGTGCCATTCCATGTAATTGATTATTGAACAATGAATTATAAATAAATTATTTCTTTTACCACGGTGACATTTGACTATTTGATATGCTGGTGATATATCACTGACAGTAGCGGGCAAATTATTGCGTCTGGGAAGACCAAAAAATGGAACAATTTAACTATAAGTATATAATGAATAGTTATTTGTATAGAATGGCACTAATTACTTTTGAGTTTGCCTTATGATGAAGACTTGAAAGAGTTCAGATCTTCTGCATCTGTTTTAGGCGATAAGGATTTCCTTGTGCGCCTATCATCCCAAGCGGGCAGATTGTTTTTACGTCCGGGGAGACCGGCAAAAGAGAATAATTTAATTGCAAATGCATGATAGAAAGTTATTTGTATGGAATGGTACCAATTACCCCATTTGTATGGAATGGTACCAATTACCCCGATAAAACACGCTGCGTGTGGAATTTTTTATCAGTCTGCGTTCAGTACAGAACCTTTCATTTTTATCTCTCATTTCCTTTTTCTTACGGAACCTGACGGAAAGTCATTTTCTGTCCGGCACTTAATGCGCCCTTGAAAACGTCGCCGCCCTGATACCGGCGGTTTTCTTCATCAAGCCACTCTCCGGCAGGGAAGCGGAACGTGAGATTTGCCTCTCTGACGGCGGTAAAGGTGAAACCTTTCCGGCCGCCGGAAAAACGCATGCCGCCCGGCACAGCGATATTGGAACAGGAACAGACACTTTCCGCAGAGAAACCGCCGAAAAGTTCCAGTACGCCATTGCGTTCATAAAGGAAACTATCGAGGATCGCCGCAACGATGCCCAATCCGGCATCCATTTGCATGAGCCGGTTGTTTCCGCAGAGACCATTGGAGAACCCTTTGAAATTGGCGTCGTGCAAAGTCCGTCCGCCCTTGTTGGTGTAGACTATCGGCCACATCTGCAACAGGAACTGTGCCATTTCAGGATTACCGAAACGGGTGTGCAGCATTACCGCCCACGGAAAACTCCAACCAGCCCATTCGCCCATGCCGTGCGATATCCAGCTGCGGAGGCTCTTTTGCAGAACTTCAGCGGGAAGTTTATCTGCCATATCAAACGGACAAACCGCCGCCAGATGTGAATGGTGACGATGACTCATATCCAATTTCAGACCTTCCCAAAGGCCGATTTCTCCGTCCACTTCTGTATAAACAGGGAGTTTTTCCTGAATATCGTACCATGTTTGCGGAACTTTTTCGCCCAGCATTTCTGCGGCGGCAAAGATATCCCGCAGCAGCCGGTGAATCGCCGCCAGATGGAAAGAGGGATTTTTGCCGCAGGCATCGATTTCAGCTCCCCGGTATTCGGGAGAAGTCAGCCACGGCAGAGCGTAATGCTCTCCGTCAAATTCCAGCATGGCTTCATACACCCGCATGACACCGCACATAAAGTCAAATCCGAAACGGCGCAGGAAATCCATATCGCCGGAGTAACGGACATATTCAAACATCATATCAGCCATCCATCCGGCAGAAGTATGATCCACCGTACCCGCCCAGAAACCGGCAAGGTTCACACAGCGATCATCTACAGAATGCGGAATCATGTAACCGTCTTTGATTCCGACGAAACATTCCGCATTGTACCGCATTCTTTCTTTCCAACTTTCCATCATCGCCCAAAGCGGTTTCAAGTTGTCGAAAAGTCCGGCACGGCAGGCGGGCCAATAACACATTTCAACGTTGATATTGAAGTGAAAATCAGAACTCCACGGCGGCAGTTGACTGTCTTCGATCCACGGTCCCTGCAATCCGGCGGGATCACCGTCTGCGGCAGTCATGCCCTGAAAATTGAAAATTCCCCGGTAGTAGAAAGAGTCCGTTATCTTATTTCCGGTACGGATTTCCGGAGTTTTCTCCCAGAATTCCTGCCAGAAAACGGTATTTTCTTTTTCCAATCCGGCAAAAGAAGCACAAATTTCCTCCTGCATCCGTTTGCCCCGGTAAAAGCGGAAAAACACACCGTCATTCTGCTCTTTGCAGACGATACCGTAAGCGGGGTCATGCGGCATTGGCTGATGAAAGCCGTCCGCATATTTTTCCGGCGGCACAAATCCGCGCGTTGCCAGAACCGGTGCAAGGTCAAAACCGGGGATCAGTTGAAATTCCTTTGCTCCGCGAAAAGCGAAAAGATTTTTATCTTTCTGGGCAAGGCGGATTTCAACTGTAGTATTTTTGCCCTCCACTTTCAACAGGCTGTCCTTGAGAGAAAGAGAAACGCTCTTTGCTTCCGACAGCGGTAAAACGACCCGTGCCAGCGGCACAGTGGCGGGCTGAATGGCGGGGCCGGAGAAAAGTTGACGGACACGTTTGATATCCTGTGCCTCAAAAGCCTCGCAGAAATTTTTGTAAGTCTGATCTTTCTGCCACAATTCGCCGCCCTGGTGATCCCAGAGGGCGGTTGCTCCGACAGTAATATTGACAATGCCGTTTTCACCCCAGACAGAAAGGCCCAAGACACCGTTTCCGATAGCAAGACCGGTCTGTACATGTTCCAACGGGAAATCGACAACTGTTTTTTCATATTCGACAGGTAACATCTTTGAAATTCCTTTATGTTTTACCAGTGACGGATGGGTAGATTCAACTCTTCAGAAATAAGGTCCCGCAGGGGGTGATTCGGGTGCCGGGGATCGATACGGTTGCGGGTGAACCCCAGTGCCAGATGATTTTTGCGGTCGATCAGACCTTCGGCACCGACGGCTCCGCCGTGCCCCATTATTCCGGCATAAATACCATCTGTACCGCCGGTCACAAAACCGAGACCGAAACGGGGCCAGATACAGGCCGGATCGAGCGGATCATCTGCGGCACGCCGGGGAATGGCGGCATTTTCCACAGTTTCAGTTTTCAACAGTTGCACGCCGCCCATTTCTGCATCCAGAGCGGTATAGAATTTGGCGATCGCTCTGGCACTCATAATACCGTTGAAAGAGGGGATGCAAGCCTTTTGCAAAGCCGGATGATTGCTTTTTTCGACACAATCATTGTAACTTCCGGAACTGTCCAGCGGCACAAAACGTGACATGGCTTCATCGGAAATACCGAAAAACATCTCATTTTCCAAATCCAGAGGTCTGATAATTTCATCCCGCAGGATCTGCTGCAAAGGTCTGCCGTCGGCACGGACAGCGGGTTCCCCCAGAAGCCATGCAAAGGAATATGGCTGATAACTGCATTTGGTTCCCGGTTTCCATGCCGGAGCCATTTGGGCAATGCGTTCACACATCAGATCCCAGTCCGCGACTTCATCAAGCGGCACGTCCGGCATTTGAGACATGGCACTGCGATGACTCATAACATGCCACAGGAGGGTATTTTCTTTACCGTTGCAGCCGTATTCAGGCCACACATCAGCGATCCTTATGGAATAAGAAAGCGTACCTTTTTCCACCAACCGGTGAATGGCGGCAGAGAACATGGCTTTTCCCACAGAAAAAACGGGAAAGAGAGAATCAGGCTTTACGGGAGTTTTCTGATCCGGTGCCGTGTACCCGGCACAGAGATCTGCAACCAGTTCACCTTTGTAATAAATCGCCAGTTGGCAACCGCACTCCAGGCCTGATGAAACGGCATCATCAAGCAACGACTGTAATTTTTTGACATCGATATTCATAGCCATCCCCTTTGCAAAGCCTATACTATATCTCCGTTTCTGTTTTTTTGGCAACAGCCGGAACGGATTTTATGAAAATTGTTAATGTCCCAAATTTTGTGATGGGATGAGTTGTTTGACAAAAGTGCATCTGACCTTTATTTTTTAATAGTGACAAAAAATAAAGGAAAGATCAGATGCACAATAAAATTTTATTATTGGTTAAATCAAGCCTATGACTCGCTATCAAGCCATGTTTTGATAAAAAACGGAATTTTAAACAAAGTGACATTCCTGTATTCAAAATTCCGTTGCAACTGTATTTTTTGAAGTTTACTGGATGGCATTGCCTGAGGGATCATGGAGAAATCCGGCAGCACATTGCCCTTCTGATGTCCGTTGCGTCAATTCGGCAAGCCCTTCTGCATCAACATGTCCATCGACAAACCCCAAATTGGCTTGCATGGAGTGCATCAGAGCAATTCCTTTTGTCGCATCATTTTTATCGATGAAATAAAGATTACGTCCTTTATTGGCATCATCCGAGCGGTTATTGTCGCAAATCTGAAAATACTGGCTGGGGGATTTAACAAGAGAAACATTTAATACAACCAGTCCTCCACTGGTCAGATAAGGATTGTTGACACCGGCATATTTTATTTCATAAGTATTATCCTGCCAAGCCATTTTGGCCGCATAGGTATTGTAATGGTTGGATCCTGTCGGACGTACATTGGCAGGACAATAGGTATACGGTTTAGCCTTCCACCCGTTTTCCGTAACCTCCTTGTCATAAAGCCACAAAGACCAGGTGTCAGGCAATGGTGTTGTCCCTTTGACCGGCCACATTTCCCGGTTGTCATTTGCGTACATTGCAAAGTCGGTTGCAACTTGTTTCAAATTGCTGGTACAGTTGATGCCCCTGGCTCGCTCACGGGCTTTATTTAATGCCGGCAGCAGCATTCCGGCAAGAATAGCGATGATTGCGATTACGACCAAGAGTTCGATAAGCGTAAACGCTGCCCGGGGAGTCCAGAGGGGAGCCTCGCCCCCTCTGGTGGCGGCGGTCAGCGAAGGCCGACGTTCGGCGTCGCCGCCATTATCTGCCTTTTCTTTGCCTACTTTCTTTTCCCGC
>JAFTUS010000014.1 GCA_017466125.1 Lentisphaeria bacterium
CCATTCTTCAGACAAGTGTCCGGTAAGAAGAAGATTGTGTTGATCACACCAGGAACGGAGCTGGTCGAGGTAATTTGACCGCAATCTTGCGCCAACGACTTTCTGACACCGTTCCGCAAAATGCGGATTGCTTACATCCTGCCGCAGAGGAACATTCCAACGGGCTTCATAATCCGCTTCCAATTCCGGATAATAGGGAATGAGTCTACGTCCGCTTTTGGAGGCAAAATAATTTCCCGGAATACCGGCAATCGGTTCATCGGTGAAAAAACCTTTAATAAATGTACCAAACAATGACCCGAAACGTTTTGCATACTCATCGTAAGTCAATTTGATAAAAAGTTCCACTGCATCGGAATTGAGTATATTGGGAAAGCCAAGTCTGGAACCACCAGCTTCACTTTCTCTTTTTCCTTCTGCCGGATAGTCTGTATCGGAAGCGGAAAGCACATTAAAATGCCATCCCCCGGAGGGAGTTTGAGTGCAATCCAGAAACTGCAGAGCGAATTCCGGGGCAGCAGATTGGACTTTTCCGCGGCATTGACCGCTGGGCCAGTTGAATTCATCATAAATCCAAATGCCGGAAAAATTCATGCTTTGTGCTTCCTGAATCAGGGTTTCGCATGTATCAAACCAGTCCTTCTCCAAATATTTCAATTCGCAGCCGGAACGTGCATAGATCAGAAACTGTTCGATCCCGCCTTGACGCAGCCCCAGCAGCCGGTTATGGATCCACTCCCGGTCTGGTTTGCCAGTTATAGCAAGCATCGGTATCAATGGACAATTCATATTAAAAACTCCTAATTATGTTAATTTTATTCGGGCAATTCGCATTCGATGTGCAGTTCGCTGTTTTCGCACGGCGGTATCGGTTCTGCAAAAGGATGTTTCTTACCATTTACCAACAGCCGTTTGGTGGAACCGGAACGGATGTTGATGATATAGCGGCAGTTGCGGAAAGTACGTTTTACCGTAAGCGGCAGTTCTGCCGCCGGTAGTGCCGGGTCGACCACCAGACCGTTGAAACCGGCTCTGATCCCCAGCAGATAGCCGAATGCGGCAAGATAGTTCCATGCCGCAGTACCGGTGAGCCAGGAGTTTTTGGCTTCGCCGCAGCGGGGGGACTCTTTTCCGGCGATCATCTGGGCGTAAACGTAAGGTTCGCAACGGTGTACTTCGGAAATATCTTCCCGCCATGCGGGGGCGATACGGGTGTAGTAATCAAAAGCACGTTCCCGGTTGCCATACATGGCTTCGGCTATGATCGTCCACGGATTGCAGTGGCAGAAAACGGCTCCATTCTCTTTGACTCCACGGGGATAACTGGTCATTTCTCCCCAGGCGGGATTGTAGGTTTTGTAGGCGGGGTATTGCAAAAGCAATCCGTGACCGGTCGCCAGATAACGGTTGACGGAGTCCAGTGCCGATTTGTCGAAGCCGTCTTCCGCTCCGATTTGCGCCATGGTACACCAGGCGTTGGATTCGATGAAGATTTGTCCGTCTTCACACTCCGCAGAACCGATTTTCTGTCCGGAAGCATCGTAGGCCCGCAGATACCATTGCGGATCACGGCCGTGTTTACGCACAGCATCGCTCATTTCGGAGGCATCGTTCAGAATTTTTTCTGCATCGGCTGATTTCCCAAGATGTTTCAGCAGAGCCGCAAATTCTTTGGCAGAATAGACGAATAATCCGGCGATCATCAAACTTTCTGCGACCGTTCCTTCTCCCGTTCCGAAAGTCTGGAAAGATTCACCCGGTTCAGTGGAGAAGCAGTTCAAATTCAGGCAATCGTTCCAGTCGGCACGCCCGATACAGGGCAAGCCGTGCGGACCTCTTTTATTCATACAGTGGTTGTGTGAGCGGAAAAGATGATCCAGCAGCGGCTGTGCCAACTCTTTTTTGTTGTCGTAATCGACCATTTCATCCAGAATGGAGAGGTCTCCGGTTTCACGGATGTAGGCGCATACCGAAAGAATAAGCCACATGGGGTCGTCATTGAAGTTGCCGCCGATTTCGGAATTTCCCTGTTTGGTCAGCGGCTGATACTGGTGATAGGCTCCGCCGTCGCTTTTCTGGGTGGCGGCGAGATCGAGGATGCGTTCTCTTGCACGGGCGGGAGCCAAGTGGACGAAGCCCAGCAGATCCTGATTGCTGTCACGGAATCCCATGCCGCGGCCGACACCGACTTCAAAGAGAGAAGTGGAACGGGAGAAGTTGAAGGTACACATGGTTTGATAAGGATGCCAGATATTGACCATGCGCTGGAATTTCTCATCGGAACTTTCGATGGTAAAGATATTCAGCAAGTCATCCCAGGCTTTCTTCAACGCGGCAAAGGCATTGTCGATTTTTTCCGGGGTATTGAATTTGCCGATCAGAGCGTAAGCCGGTTCTTTGTTGATGACATCCAGTGCAACGAACTTTTTCTCCGTGGGCAATTCGACATAGCCCAAGAGGAAACTGATGCGTTTCTTTTCGCCGGGTTTCAGCGTTACTTTGAAATGCATTGCCGCGGAAGGATACCAGCCGTGTGCGATACTGCCGGAACATTTGCCGTTTCTGACCGCCTCCGGCATATTCAGTGTGCCGTATGCTCCGCCGAGGAAAACATCCCGGTCGGTATCAAAAGAAACGGGGATCTCGCTGGCGTTGATAAAAGCGTAATGGTTGCGCCGTTCACGGAATTCGGTTTTATGATAAATCGTACCGGGTTCAACTTCAACTTCGCCGCAGGAGAGAAGCCGCTGATAGTTGCGGTCATCATCGGCGGCGTTCCAGAGACAGAATTCGGTGAAACTGAAAACATCCAGTTCCCGTTCCCGGTCGGAGGTGTTGGTCAATGTGAGTTCCCGAATTTCCACATTTTCGCCGACAGGGACAAAAAAGCGCAGTTCGCTTTGGATATTTTTGTATGAACTTGAAATAATGGTGTAACCCTGACCGTGACGGCACTTGAAATCCTCCACCGGAGTATTTACGGGGCGGAATGCGGGTGACCAGACATCGTTGTTTTCTTTCAGATAGAAAATGCGTCCGTCCTGATCGGCGGGGATATTGTTGTAGCGGTAACGGGTGATACGCAGAAGTTTGGCATCTTTGTACCAACTGTAACCGCCGCCGGTTTGCGAGCAGATGCCGAACATCGCCTCCATGCCCAGATAGTTGATCCATGGTAACGGCGTGGCGGGCGTGGTGATAACATATTCTCTTTGCTTGTCATCAAAATAACCGTATTTCATAATATTCTCCTGTTAAATTTATTCCGGTATCCAAAAGGTTGTCTGACTGCGGATCGCTTCCGGTTCGCCCTCTATTTCCAATTCTGCCGAAAACGGCGTTTGCATTTCTTCCGGGAAATACAAAAAGAGTCTTTCGCCGACCTGTTTGAAATCAAGTGTTTCTCCGCCGACGATCCGGGCTGATACGGCACGGTTTTTCAACTCTCCCCAGCAGAATTCTTTGCCGGGTGCATTCAGAAAATGCAAATAGATCCGATTGTCTTTATATGTAATGGGGCGGGCGGTGCAATTCCACGAAAAAGGATGTCTCCGGCTATTGGCAATGGTTATTTTATGCCGTTTGAGCCACTCTCCGGCGGCATCGAGGATACGGCAGGATTCTTCCGGGATCGTGCCGTCTTCCCGGGGGCCGATATTCAGCAGAAGGTTGCCGCCCTTTTCGGCACAGGCAAGCAGCAGACGGATGACCTCATCGGCGTTTTTCCAATGGTTGTCTCCGGCGTGCCACCCCCAGTTATCATTCAAAGTCATACAGGCTTCCCAATTTTCATTATTTGCGGGAGGATTGATCGTTTGCTCGCAGACTTTTACATCATACGGTACACCGAGGCGGTTGTTGATGAGGATATCCGGCTGCCAGCGGCGGATCATGGTAATCGTTTCTGCTCCGTCGATATTTTCCGGGATGCAGCCGTCGAACCAGAGGTAATCGATTTTGCCGTACGAAGTCAGCAACTCTTCCTGTTCGGCACGGTAAAAGGCGATGAAACGCTGACGTGCGGCTTCATCTTTCCAATCATTCGCTCCCGGCCAGTCTCGGAAGAATGCGCCGGGATAATCCGGATGACTCCAGTTGGCGGGCGAATAATACAAACCAACCTTGAGTCCGGCATCACGCATGGCTTTTACATACGGAGCGACCAGATCCCGTTTGGGGCCGATATTGGCGGCATTGAAAGCATTGACCTTGGAATCCCAAAGGGCGAAGCCATCATGATGTCTTGTGGTAAGAACGGCATATCCCATACCCCATTTCACGGCACAGGCTGCCCATTTTTCCGGATCGTATGCCGAGGCGGTGAAGTTTTGGGCATATTTTTCTTTATATTCCTGATGCGGAATAAGTTCTCTATTCATGATCCATTCGCCGCGTCCTCCGACGGAGTAGGCGCCCCAGTGGATAAAAAGACCGTAACGGGATTCATTGAACCAATTTTTATTTTCCATAGCAGAAACTTTCATCGTATGTAAATATTTTCAATAAACATATCTGACGCAGAGCGTTTTAACAAGTTGCAAATAACGTTTGAACCGATCAAAATTTTCAGGAAATATCATTTCTCCAGCGATATCGGATTTTGCGCTTTCCACGCCATGCCGCCGTGGATTCCGCCGCCCCATTCGAGGAGAACTTTGCGGCAACGGCTGTCGTTATCGTTGACCAGTACCGAAAGCATGAATTCTGTCCCGGATTTGCCGGTCAAGTCAATATCCTGCCACGGAATGGAAACGGTATAAGTCGTGATATCCCCCTTGCGGGTGATCTGATAATTTCCTTTCTCAAATATTTTGCCCTTGTTTTTCCCTCTGAAGTGATATGAGGTCAGAGAGCCGTTGTTGAGCAGTGCTGCACCGCTTTGATACTGTTTGCCGTTAATGGAGATTTGGATACTGTCTCCTTCATAAAGTCCGGCGGCGGGCTGTTGTGCGAAGTGTTTGTTATCACGGACAACGACTTTGAGATTTAATGCTTTGGCATCCCATGAGCCGTAAATCTTTGCGCTCAAATCCTTTTCGCCCTGCCAGAACATATCGGCATCGACATCGCCGGTACGGAGTTGAACCATCTTATCGGCACTTTTGATATCCGCAAGCAGTGTTTCTTTCGGGTAAATCGCCTGATTTTCGACAAATTTGGTTTCAGCCGTGAATTTGATATTGCTGTTGGCAGAGTGAAACGTGAATGTAGGATAAGAGATTGCCGGAGCATTGGCAGTTTTACGGTAGGTGACATTGATTTTCTGCGTCTTACCGCTCTTGAGTTCCACGTTGAATTTGGTCTTGTCGGGTATCCAGCCCTTGACGGGATCAATAGTGAATTCCGCTTTGAGCGTATGGGGGAAGGGGTTGCTGAAAGAATATGTAACTTCCTGCTCCTTCGTGTTTTGCGGATGAGAGTAAACGGCGGGGACAGAAAAACAATTGTCAAAAACGGCATCTTTGAGTTCCACATCGGCGGGCAATGTCAGAAAGACCGGTTCCGGTTCCATCGTTACGGAAATAACATTGTTTACCGAGACAATGGCTCCGGAGGTTCCGAAAAGATTGGTCTTTTTGCCTTTGACCGGCTTATCGAATTTCAGCGTAATGATCTGACCGCGGGGAATATCGGAACGCCAGAGAACGATGATTTGTTCTTTCCCACGCAGAAATTGAAATACCTCGCCCACGCCGGATTTGTGGAACTGTTTGCCGTTTTTCGTCTGTTTGAGGTGATGCACCATATTGTTATGAGCCAGCACCACTGGACGGCAGCGGTTTTTTTCGTCGATTGCAGGGAAATTGTCCCGGGGATTGGTCGGGGCATTGGGGCTTCCTCTGAAAAGAAACCAGACGTGATTGCTCAAACCGGCGGCACGGGAAATAACTGCTTTTTTTATGATTGTGCGTGCTTTGATAAATTCTCCGTTTTCAGAAAACGGATTGGTGGCAAAGCCGGTCTCATCGCACCAGAATGTACGCATATCGACACCGAATTTTTTGAATTTGTTTATATGCATGTACATGTTTTCTTCCGAACCGTGACAGTGGAAGGGCCAGTAATCAAAATACCCTTTGGCTTTTTGAAAGACTTCATCCCAGCAAGCTCCGCCATTCACTTTGACTTCCGGATTGGCTTTCTTGGCGGCAATGTAGGATTGCTTCAACATATCTGCGTATGTATCCGGAGTCCCGCCCCAGTAGTATTGATTGGCATAAGGTTCATTCCAGATTTGAATGTGTTTGACCTCATTTTTGTATCTCCGTACAACTTTTGCGACAAAATCGGCGTAGAGTTTATTATCCGGGTTCACGCACATAGCGAAGCGGGGACGGGTGCGTACCGCTTCCGGATCAGCCGCCGCCCAGTGCGGCGCAGTGGAGAGCATGAGGTAAGGGTACATGCCGTACTGACGGATTTTTTTGATGATATTGTCATACATATTCCACTTTTCGGGAGCATCTTTATAGGCTTGGACCGATTTCCAGCGCAGCACGAAACGGACAAGTTTCACACCGGCATTCTGCATATTTTTATAGTCCTGCTCCCGGTACTTCCCGAATTGACGGTTGAAAAGGTCCAGGGTTGCCTGGGTGCCGAAAAAGGTGTCCGGATCATCTTCCCAGTTATTTCCGACCGGAGTCCAGACATTGACGAAACTTTTGACCGGTTTGGAAACTTTTCCGTTGACGGTTTCAGTCATGCTCAAAGAATAGAAGCCGTTGCGGTCAAAAGAGAAGGGCAGTTCAATATTCTGAACGGCGTTGCCATCGAGTTTCACTTCTTTTTCAAAGACCTCTTTTGTGCCGGTCAATGCCAGTTCAGAAACGGCATTGAGTTTGATATTGGAGGCGGAGTTCAACGGATTCTTGAGTTGATAGGTGATTTTTTTGCCGCTGTTGGCGGTAAGCGGAACTTGAGTACCGATTTCTTTGAAAGAAGATTGACTTTCAAATTGCGGGACAGTTGTCTCTTTTGCTCCATAACGGACACCGTCAACGGTTATTCCGGAAATATAGAAATCCACCGGATTCATACCGTGAGCCAACTCTTCCGGAGTCGGTTTGATATTGCTGCCGCCGTTGGTTTTGCGTAATTGCGAGGCAATGTATGCCGGGTAAATGGTGACATCGACTGCCAGAATTTTTAACGGCGGGTCCATGATTTTATTGCGTTTGTTTTTGCCGCCCCAGTTATGATAATTTTTGATATCCGGAGAGTCGAAGTGGGCGACATATTCGGACCAGGAATTTGTTCCGAGTTTTTTGAATTTTTTAACGCCGAAAATTTCTCCGTCGCGGTCACGGATAAGCCATTTGATATGCCCCAAACCGCCTTTGTGGTGCAATTTTATATTGTTGATGGATTGCCATTCGATTTTGCCGATTTCCGGAAAAACCACCTTGGAACTGACCGGTTTTGTTGTATTCGGAGGAACGGCAAAATTGATTTTTACCACATCACGTTGAAGTACCGGATCAAATTCGGTCGATACTTTTCCATTCCAGTTTTTAAACAACCCTTGGGACAAATCATCCGTTGAGCGTATATTGAAACTTTCCTCCTCCGCAGATAATACGAGGGGAAGAAACATTGCAAGAAAAATTTTAGTTCTTTTGTGCATGATTTGCTTCCTTATTTTTGAGATGTGAGCAACATGGATTCTTTGACTTCATAGAGGTTCTCTTCACCGTTGACAAAACGTTTGTATTCGGCGATCATGTAGTCCGCCATACGGTGAACTTCATCATTGAGAGAACCGGCGATATGTCCGGTCAGGAAAACGTTGGGCAGCGTGTAGAGTTCAGAATCGTTTTCGGGCGGTTCGGGATATGTCACATCCAGCAGAGCGGTCAAGTCGGGACGTTTTTTGAGGACTTCGATCATTTCCGCCTCATTGACCTGGCGGCCGCGGCCGGTATTGATGAAAACTGCACCCTCGCGCATGGAGGCAAAGAGTTTGCCATCCAGCACACCGACGTTATCGTCACGGTTGGGCAGATGATTGCTGACGATCATCGAACGGGCGAAAACCTCTTCCAGAGAAACTGTACGGTTTTCTTTGCGGGAGGGAACGACTGTCACATCAATATTGAACGCACCGAGCAACTCTTTGAGTTTGGTGGAGATCGCACCGGCTCCGATCAGTGCCACTTTTTCACCGTAACACCCCGGACCAGCCAACTGGTGATTGAAACGTTCTTTGCAATTCAGCGTGCGGACGTAACGGAAATACCCTTTCAAACCCAGCAATATCTGAGCAAGGCAGAATTCCGCAACCGGAATGGCGTTTGCCTGCCATGCGCTGAAAACCTTGACATTGCGGGCAAAACAGGCACGGGCAAATGAATCCGTTGCACCGGCACCGTAGAAAATCGCCTGAAGTTTGGGCATTTTGTCCATCATTTCCGCCGTCAGAGCGGGCATGCCCCACGTTGCAAAAATAACCTCTGTTTCTGCCAGTTTTCCGGCAAGGATATCATCTGCTCCATACACATCGGGCAAAAGTTCGGAAATTTCTGCGATCTCCTGTTGCTGGGCTTGGGTATAAACATAGTTGATTTTTTCCCGGCCGCCGCCGGACATGAATGCTGATTTGAATTTTTTCATTTTATTTTTTTCCAATATAAGCCGATTTTTCAATAGCGATTTGAACTTTCAGTTCGCCGTTGCCTTCGGCGGCAAAACTGTCGTAATGACCGTTCCGGTTGCGGGCGGGCAAGTTCAAATCGGTGATAGAGCCATTTTCAACCATGTAACGGCACACCCAGCCGTTGAAAACGACTTCTAACGTATTTTTATTTACGGTTACTTTCGTATGCTCTTCTCCGTTGAAACGGAAGACCGGGAGCAGACAACGCAGAGAACCTTTTCCGGAAAGGGAGACCTGCAAGCCGTCTTTATTCAGGAGGTAGTTGCATTGTACTGTTTCGCCGCCGGGAAATACGCACTCTACACTGGTTGCAGCGGTTTCTCCTGCTGCCTGATGTGATTTTACGATGTGGCGGCTGTCGGCGGCTGTGCCGTATTGCCATTTGCCATCCTTGCAAATTCCCGGTGCGATCGCCAGAAGCGATGAGTTTGAAATGTCAAGTGTATAATGCGGATCAGTCGGACATGGAGTACTTAAACAAAGTTCGGAGGGTGCGCCTTTTTTGTGCAGACGCCCCATGCCGTTGCAATCGTGGTGATAATCAGCTTTGTAATCATATTCGGCAAAATACTCTCCGGCGCGGAGGAATACTTTGTGGAAAGCATCTGAACTCTGCCAGCTTACACCGGTTTTGTCATCCAGTTCGCCGACCGAGATCGTATCATCACTGAGCCGGTATGTGAAATAGAGAAAAGAGGCGGTAGTAATCATATATTTATCGAAATAGGCATATCTTTCACAGCCGTAATTTGAGTTGCGGGGGAAGCGATTTTTGATATGCGTGATAGGTTCTTTGTTGAGCCAGAGAGCCATATATTCTAATGCCCGTTGGGCTGCCGCTTTGAATTTACCGGCGGTGACCATATCACCTTTTCGGGCGAATGTTTTGGCATAATATTCCATCAAGAGAGCCACATGGGCTTCATTATGGACAAACTGGTTGCTTCTGCCGCCGTAGGGCATTTCTCCGGTAACGGACTGCATATACAATGTCGGCATTGCCGTGGCCTCCAGACATTTTTTCCATTCTTTCTGATATTTTCCCTGATATCCCTCATCCAGCAGCATGGCAAAGATTCCGCGGGTAACCATGTCATATGCAATAGGTTCATTGGGGTCCCGGTACATTTGGTTTTCATCAAGGTGGCGCAACTGGGAGAATGCCTGCAAATCGATGAAATCAGAATATGCATTGGTCAAACCGTATGCCTGACGCATATATTCGCTGAGCATGGAGAATGCCGCCCAGTTGAAAACGTTATCTTCCGGTGATTTTGCATAAATCTTATAACTGGCGTATGGATTGATTTTTGCCAGTAACTTTTTCCATTCCTGTAATTTGGCGGAACTTATTACATTTGTTTTGTCCAGTTCCTGCAAACAGAAGATGATCTCTTTGACGGAAAATTCATTCCCTGCTTTGACCTTCAGGAATTGCTGACAGCAGAGATCCATCATGCTGATGAAACGTTCTTTCAAATCCTGACGGCGGCCATGTGCCATAAGGATGCCGATATTGGCAGTCAACCGGGGGAAACCGTGTTCTTTCAAACCATCCCGCCGGACATCATTGATATATCTGTCAATATGCCCGGTGCTGTAAGCGGAAAGCGTGATTTCCATCAAATCGATATAGTGCGATTTTTTTATACAGGTGTCTTTGGCTTTTGTTTTTATTTGTTTGTCGACTTTTTTCTCTTCTGCCGCTAAACCAAGCGTAAGAAGAAGTGCAAAAAGAATTTTGGTTGCTTTATTCATTTTATCTTTTTATCTTTTTATTTTTTGACAGTTGCAGTTGTGATTTTTTTGAATTACTTATTTTTGCTGAAATACGTTTTCCCTTTTACATACGAGAGGAATACGGTTTCTCCCATCGTTTCAGTATGACCATCTGCGTAGAGGATGTTGGCTTTCCGGTCATGCCGTTGCCAAGGTACATTTTTGGCTGGCGTTGTCGCATTATAGAAATTAGAGTAATCAAGATAGCCGCTGCTGTCGTACCATTGGTACGCATTGGAGTAATCCATTGACAGGAGGGCACTGGAGGGATCGAGCCAACGGGTTAATTTTTTTTTGCCAAAATGATTTACCATACCATAACCGCAATCGGCACGCTTGGTTTGATCTGTGTGTTCGATGTCAGTCATGGACGGGCAGTAGCGCATACTGCTTGTAAAACCGTATGGGGTAAAATATCCCCCCGAATACCAGCGGGGCTTCATCCCGACCATGATACCTTTGTTGTTCAGCTCACTTGTGGTACTGTTGGGCGGCAGAAAGAGTTGATTGTCGTCAAAATACATCAGAAAACAAGTGCCGATCTGCTTACAAGTGGAGAGGCAAGCAGTCGTTCTGGCGGCATTCCGTGCCTTATTCAATGCGGGCAAGAGCATGGCAGCGAGGATGGCAATTATTGCAATTACGACCAGAAGTTCGATAAGGGTAAAGCGTTTCATTTTTTGTCAACTCCTTTTGTGTTTTGGGTTAAAAGGTAATTCAAATAACTTGCAGAAAAAATCATCTCTTTATCCAGCGGGTAGTCCCGCAGTTGCGGAACGGTACGGCGCACTTTGACACTGGCTCCCGTCAATTCCATCATCAAAGGCCCCTGATAGCCCGTCTCTAAAATCGCCGGAATCAGTTTTTCCCAATCGATATATCCGAAGCCCGGAGCCTGATGATCGTCATTCAAACCGAAGTTGTCCTGCAAATGGGTGGTGAAAAGTTTCTTGCCGATCCGTTTTACCAGAGCGGGAATATTCTGTTCGATTTCGCCGGAAAGCATCTTTTCCAGTGTTTCCTGATTTCTTCCGGATTGACCGATCAGGCAGTGACCGGCATCCAGATTGATGCCGACATCGGGCATATCCAACGCCTCCACAACACGGATCACCAAATCCGCATCGGAGCGGAAAAGGTCGCCATCCTGATAACCGCACGTTTCCACGGCTAAACGAACTCCGCAGGCATGGGTCAACTCTGCCACTTTGCCAATCACATCCAAGTCCCGCTCAAAATCCACATACGGAACCAGATTGGGCAAGTGACAGACCATCACCTGACACCCCAGTGCCGCACACATTTCAGCTTCATGTTTCTGTACTTCAAGATAACCCGCCAGCGTATCGCCCTCATTCAGGTGTTCTGAATGGATGCTCCATGTTTCAAAACCGTACTGCCGGGCAAGGTCGCCGACATAAACCGCATCCGCTTCAGAAAGATCCGGGACGTGCGAAAATTCCAGATAACCGATGTAATCCTGATAGTTGCGGTATTTTGCCAAAACCCTTTCGTAAGTGTCACGGGTGTATATTCCACGGAGACAATCCGGGTCCGTGTTGATCGTGTTGCAGCCGATTCTGCTTCGCATTTGCAAACCTCCTTTTTGATATTTGAGAAAAAATATCATGGAATGTACCGAAATACAATTTTTCGGCAAACTATTTTTTAAAAATTTCAAGTATGGTATATTTATATATACTTTTTAATAATATTTCAAGCCGCTATATAATAAAATTTGACAAAACATCTTGTTTGGTATATATTATTATATGTTACACAGGAGTTTTTATGAAAAACAAAACCGCTTTTACTGCACGGCATCAGGAAATTACCGATATTCTGCGGCAGCAGATCCGCACCCGCCACTGGAAATTCGGAGAAAAACTTCCGCATCAACAGGAGTTGTGCCGGGAATTTGATGTTTCACCCATTACCATAAAGCACGTCATAAAAACACTGGTTCAGGAGGGTTTTCTGCGTACCGTCCGGGGAACAGGAACTTTTGTCAACTGGAAAAAAGAAAACGAATATTATACCGATTTCATCCCGCAAAGCAGCAGAGCCGTTACAATCACTCATTCGCTCTTTGCGCCGACGCCGATTTATAAATACATCATGCAGACTCTTGCAGATGCCTTTATGGCACGAAATCCGCGGGTGAATATCGTTCTGCGTGAAATCCGTTACGGCAACGCCGAAGACCCCTATCTGCAAATGTTTGCCAAAGGCGATATGCCTGTGTGCGGAGAATTTTTCTGGTATGCGCTGTACGCAAAACTCAATATGCTTTATCCGCTCGAAAAATTCGCCGATTTTGAAGAACTGCAGAATGATCTGCATCCGGACTGCACCCTTGCCACACCCGATGGCGGCAATGTCAGCCATATCCACGCCCTGAAGTTATACAGCGGTATTCCGCTTTTTTTGCTCATCAATCAGGAGTTGATGGAGAAAAAAGGATTTCACGTTGATACTCCCAATATGACATGGCACAAACTGCGCCAAATCATCCGGAGTTTCTCTCAAAATAAAAGAAACCCTATCCCCTATGCCGGATCCTTGCCGCTGCCGTGGGCTTACCGCGGTGTTCAGCCCTACGTAGGACTTATGGGACAGGATCTTTTTTGTCAAACACAAGCACAACTCACTCCGCAAAGTTTTCTCTCGATCTTTTCAACAGATAGTGCCGCCAATGCGCTCGAAAATATCCGCTCTTTCGCCGCTTGCGGAAACATCCTTTTCAATAGCGGACATGAAAGATTCGCCCTCGGTGATGTCGGAGTGCTGCCGTTTGCATCAAGTTGGGCATTGAATTTGCTTGCTGTTCTCAACCCCTCGTTTCGCTATTTTGCAACTCCGATCCCTCCGGATAAAGGAAAACGGAAATATTATCCGTTCAAAACCGGTTACCATGTCGGAATTTTCCGCAACGCTATCACTTCCGATCTGCAGCTGCACGCCGCCTGGGAATGGCTGCACTTCCTTTTCCACAAACGTTCCCAATATCTTCTGTCGCAGGAATATAAGATCCCTGCACGCAAAGAGTGCGAATACCATTTGCAGCAGCAGTTCCCCGCTCTCAATGCCATGGTGAACAATATGTTTAAAACGTCCGTCCCCCAACCGGACTTCCCCGGGATGCGTCAGGCCTACTTCTCCATCGGTCAGGAAGTGGCCGCTCTGCTGCAAAAAAATATCTCCCCCGAAATATGCCTGCAAAACATCCGCGAAAAACTCAAACGCCAGTTTGAATAAAAACATCTCATTTATTCACAGTACCCGACGGAAAGAGAAGATAAATTCCCCGGAAATATCAAATTTTTTCCAGGTAAATAAACGTATTAGGCTCCATTTCTATCGAAATGCTGCCGTCACGGTTTTTCCGGAAAGCAGGGAAGCGCAGCGAAAACGGTTTCTATCATAAAGGCACATCAGAAAAATCCCGGTGTGCCTTTTTCTTTTACTGCCCGAACTGTCACGAAATAACGGCGTAATTCATTTTTTAAGCTCCGCAAGGGCATCTTCAACGTTGGCATAAGTTTTGGCGTTGGGATCCTTTGCCAACTGCCGGGCTTCTTCCATCGCTATGGCATGGCAACACTCTAAAACGATGAACAATATTCTGCGTAAGGCTGGAAATATTTGTCAAAAAGTTTCATTCCACAATCACCTCGCAGGTAATATACCATATCCTGCAGATGTTTACAACTGCAAAAGGAAAATTTTTTGCGTTTCCGGGGGCAATACAAATAAAGAACCAAACTTTTTCCACATAATTATTTCTCCTGATTATTCAGCATTGTTTTTATTTTTTCCAGTGTATCGGGAGACAAACTTGTCGAACTGCACAAGGGATAAATAAAAAATCCGGCCTCTCCTTCTGCCAGGTCATTCCACTCTGACTTAAATTTTCCATCAGATTCATTTGTGGTTTTAAAGAAAAACTCCCTCCATTGAACATCTTTTTCTTTATATTTTGTGCCGGAGCAGCCCTGTAATACTTGCGACATACACCAGCCGCCTTCGGTTCGACCTCTGCGAAGGAAAATTTGCAGATTTTTATTGTCTATTGCTTTTAAATACAATTCTGCTGATACATAGTCAATTGACTTTGGCGGGATAAAAAAACTGCCGCATACTTTTAATTTATCCGGAAAGGTCTTCTGAAACAGGATGAAGGTATTATATTTGCTATCGTCAGGAATTTGTATTTCAAAATAGCGAAAGCCCTTGGCAATTCTTTCGATGTGAAAACGCCGCAATTCGGGTTTTGTTATCGTCATTGGTTGTTCTGTCGGACCTGGTCTGTATTCCCATTTTGCAAAGAACTTAAACCATATGAGCCAAGATAATATAAAAATCACGGCATAAAGAATAAGCGCACAGATTGCCCACAGCAGAGATTTCCACAAACGGATTTTTGCGATGTTCGTTAAAAAGTATGTGAGATAAATTACAAAAAACAATTCCATTCCCAATGCACAGTAACTCAAATATGCCGACAAGGTACTGTTGCAAGCATAACCTGACGCGAGCAAAAAATAAGGGAACAAAGCCAATACCCACAATATAGATTTTAACTTTTTCACCGCCATCCCTTTCATACTCAAACAACCGTCTCACAGATAATATACCATATCCTGCAAAGGTTTACAACAGCGGATTACAGATTTTCGATAAATTTCGACAAAAGTAATACTTGTAAATAAAAATCTATCAGAAATGCCGCTTGGCGAAAGCATGACCGGAACCGGTTTTGAGATAGGCTTCAAATGCGGTGGCTTTTTCCTTTGTTTCAAAGGCAAAATATGCTTCAACTTTCCACGGTTTGAAAGGAGCAGTATGGGGAACTCCCCCTTCATTGTGTTTGGCTAACCGTTTTCGTAAATCGCTGGTACTGCCGATATATCGTTGACATGGATGGTTGATGCTGCGGATAATGTAGGTGTAAAACATATCTGTTGAGCCTTTCCTGTTTTCTTGGCGTGATTGCCCTCCGTCGCTAAAGCTATGGAGGGCTTGATTTTCCCTGCGGAGCAGTTTTTGTGCCTTTCAAGGCACAAAAAAAGCCGCTTGAAAAGCGGCTTGGAAAATCATGGTGGAGCAGAAGAGACTCGAACTCTCGACCCTCACACTGCCAGTGTGATGCTCTAGCCAACTGAGCTACTGCCCCGTAGTATGAGACATAATATATACCGTATTTATTGTATTTGCAAGCGCATTTTTAAAAAAATCAGAAAAAAATACAGATATTTCATACCCGATGCCACTGAGCCGGATTTTCCGGGGAAGTTTTTCTGTCCGCAGGAAATGTTCTCCATCTGGCGGAAATGCTTGAAAAATATTGTTTCAGGGTGTATATTATCAACATGTTGAAACATTAACTCAAATAAGGTATGAAATATGCGTTTTACCAGCACCAGAAGCAGCCGTGATATCGAATCCGCACAGGCTATCGCTCAGGGACTTGCCGAAGACGGCGGTCTCTTTGTTCCGCAGGAATTCCCCAAACTCAGCAACGAAATGATCGATAAACTTATCGGTATGAGCTACAAAGAACGGGCTTGCGCCGTCCTCTCCTGCTATCTTACCGATTTCACCGCCGATGAAATCAAAATGTGCGTGGACGGCGCTTACACCGGCACTTTCGATAACGAAGAACCCGCCCCCCTCAAAGAAGTCGCTCCCGGTATGAACCTGCTGGAACTCTGGCACGGCCCCACTTGCGCCTTCAAAGATATGGCACTTCAACTGCTGCCCTATCTCATGACCGTCTCCGCCAAAAAAGTCAACCCCGGACGCACCATCGTTATTCTGGTTGCCACCAGCGGCGATACCGGAAAGGCGGCTCTGGACGGCTTTGCCGATGTCCCGGGTACACGCATCATCGTTTTCTATCCCCACAACGGCGTCAGTGCCATGCAGAAACTTCAAATGACCACGCAGGAAGGTTCCAACGTTGCCGTCTGCTCCATCGAAGGAAACTTCGACGATGCTCAGACCGGCGTGAAGAATATCTTTGCCGACCCGGAAATGAAAGCCTTTCTGGCAGAAAAAAATATGGAGTTCTCCTCCGCAAACTCCATTAACTTCGGACGGCTCGCTCCGCAGATCATCTACTACGTTTCCGCTTACTGCGATCTGGTGAGATCCGGCCGCATCAAAAAGGGCGAAACCTTCAACGTGACTGTCCCCACCGGAAACTTCGGCAATATCCTCGCGGCTGTCTACGCCAGAGAAATGGGCATCCCCATCGGGAAATTCATCTGCGCCTCCAATAAAAACAACATCCTGACCGACTTTATCAATACCGGATGTTACGACCGCAACCGTCCGTTCTACACCACGACCAGTCCGTCCATGGATATTCTTATTTCCTCCAATCTGGAACGGATGCTCTATCTGCTCTACGGCAACGATGCCGACGCTGTCGCCGGTCTGATGAAACAACTCAAAGAAAACGGCCGCTACGAAGTAAGCAAAGAGGTCCTTGCCAAATTGCAGGAACAGTTCTTCGGCGGATGCTGTGACGACGACGCCACCAAAGCGACCATCGCCGAACTTTTCAACGAAAACAACTATCTTTGCGATACCCATACCGCTGTGGCTGTCAACGTCTACAAACAGTATGTCGCCGCTACCGGAGATAAAACCCCGACGGTCATCGCCTCCACCGCTTCTCCCTACAAATTCGCCTCGGCGGTACTGCCCGCTGTGTGCGATGAAGCGTTGAGCGCAGATGAGTTCGCCATGGTAGAAAAACTCTCCGCTGTCACCAATACGCCGATCCCCGCTCCGCTGGCGACCCTCAAGGATCGCAAAGTGCTTCACACCTCAAAAGTTGACAAAAAATCCATGGCTGGATTTATCAGGGACTTTTTGAAGTGATTTAATTATGGACTGGAACGACGAACTCGATCTTTTCTCTTTCATCCGGGCGGAAGAAGAGAGTGCTGTGACTCCGGAAAAAACGGAAAAATTTCCGCTCTCCCGGCAGGAACTTCAACAACTTGCACTGGGATTTCTCGCCTCGCTGAAACCGGATGCCGCCGCTATGCAGGTTCCGGCACGTTTCCGCAAATATCAGGTAACTTGTGCCGGTTTCTGGCGGGGCTGCGGAAAAGAACAGGGCGTCGCAGTCAAAACCGCAGTGGTGGTGCTGTACGAAAAGTTTGAACGCTGTTTCAACGACTGCGCCAACCGCGATAAACTCCTCGAAGCCCTGCACGAACTGCGGAGCGAACGCGAAAGACTCGAAGCCGTTATCCGCGAAACAGAACCGGAACTGGCCTCTCAGGATGATCTTTTCAGTGATTTGCGCAGTTGGGATTACGCTGCAAGTACCAATCCGGAGTACCGCAAAGTACGGCGGAAAATGAATAAAGTTCAGGATGCCCTTCACCAGGGGAGCCGCCTGTGCCGTATCCACGATACCGGCGTGGCGGACTACTGTTATCTCGCTGTTCCCGCCGGACTGGTCCAACCCGATGAGATCGCCCTCGGCTGGGGGCTGATCTACCTCGGCCCTGAACGGAAATTTGAAGTCATAAAAGAGGCGGAACAGCAGGACGCATCCCCGCAGGGACGTCAACTTCTTGCGCAGAATATTGCCGTCGCTGCCAAAAATGCGGTTCTTTTCTCCGCCGGTGTGGATGTCAGCGGCAAAAAAGTCACCTGCCGCAAACCGCCGCGCAAACGCAAACGGCTCATATAAAAGAATATTGTGTACTAAACATAGACTGATAAAAAAAATCCGCGCGAAGCGCGTACTCGCCAGCGGGTGCTACCCGCACGTGATCCAACGGCGGAACGCTGGTCGCCGCCTTAAAATGGCGGCGGCCGAACGTCGGCCTCGGTGGTGGTCGGCTGTCGCCCCGTGCGGGGCTCTCGAGCCTCCGGGGCGTTGAGCGTACGGCGTACTCCGAAGTCTCTGGGGGCTTTAAAAAAATCCGTGCGTAGCACGTACCCCGCACCGGGTCGTACCCGGACGTGATCCAACGGCGGAACGTTGGTCGCCGCCTTAAAATGGCGGCGAAAGTACAAGCGCAGCGTCAATATTGCCGCAACGCGGCAATACCTCTCGCCGGGAGCGATGCCCCGATAAAAGAGCGCAGCGTATTTTATCGGGGCGTTGAGCGGACGGCGCATCCCGAAACCCCTGTAAAAATCAGTCAACGTTTGGTACAGAGCCTTTGAAAAAAGGTTCTTTTCCCCACACCCCATTTTCCAAAAACGTTCGGAGGAATTACTTTTATTACGGATAGAGCGGCTTTCCATTCATCAACGGTGCTGAAACTGCGCATGATATCATATCCGTTTGAGAGAGCGTGGCACTCTTGGCTGCCGCCTAAGAGAGCATACGCTCAGTCGCCGTCACTGGTATCACTGCCGCGTTTACAGGGGGCGATGCGGGTTATTTCATATCTTGTAACCTTGGTATTCATTGAAATCGCAATCCTGCGAGATTTTTCCGTCTGCGAGCTCACTGTAATACTTGAATATCTTTATTTCCTCGGGGTCATAAGGCTTGCCGTTGGCACGGAAGATATCATGCTGCCACTTGGTGACGTCGAAATTGTTCATTCCCGCTTCGTAACAGTTCCAGATGCTCTGCCACGGCTCGTAAGTCTGAGAGAGTCCTGCGACCAATCCCCAGTGCCAGCAGTGTATCCTTTCGAGATAGAAGAGCGGGAAAACCTCCTGAACGTTGTCGTGCTGTATGCGGTGCAGCCACTCGGTATTGAGGATGGGACGTCCGAACTTTTCCTTGAGATAACTGATGACTCTGATGTTGGAGTGGTACGAACCGTAGCAGTGAAAACTTATCACATCACTCAACTCAAGAGCGGTCAACTCCGCCGGAGTCGCCTCCCACGGCTGATGCCAGACTCCGGTAGTGAGCGGCTGAGACGGGTTGCATGAACGTGCCACTTCAAACATCCGCTTTACATGAGGAACCGATATCTCACCCCGGCGCGAGTTGCCCGGTTCATTGAAGAGATCCCAGACGCAGATGCGTTTATCGTTGGCGTATTTGGTGATGATTTCTTTCTCATACCGGTAGTATCTCCCGGCGATTTCCGGCTCATCGAGCAGACTGTAACCGATTTTACCGGGATTGCTGCCGTGCGGAGAGTTTTTGCGTCCGCCGTGATAACCCCAATCATACTCCTGAACTCCGAGGTGCGGAGCACGGTAATCGGCGTTTTTGGGTACGGTGCAATCATTGCCGAAGCAAATCATTGCTGATATACCGTGTTTGTCTATCACCGTAAGGAACTCCTCAAAACGCTCCATGAAACTGTCATGTTCCTCATCGAGAACGGTGAACTCCAAAATCATGCGTACGCTGTTCAATCCTGCTGAGGCGGCAAGTGCCAGCTCGCGGTCGGCGGTTGCGATGTGTTTTTCCCAGTTGAGACTCTGCCAGAAGTCGATACGATTGCAGCAATCCGAAGGAATAAAGTTGCATCCCCTCAACCACGGAGAACTGTTATGCCACTGCCACGCCTGTTCAACAGACCATTTTTCTGATGCCATTTTGTATTTTTCCCTACTACTGTCCGGTAAAAATTACCGGAGTTAATTGAAATTGTCGGGACTTGTTATATATTAAAAACGCTCAAATCTTTAATATTTAACACGAAAGTCCCGAACAGTGTATTATAGTAGCATCTATTCTCAACTTTTCAACTTCATTCCCCGATATCGTTTTGAAAAAATCGTCAAAAAGTCAGGCGGAGACCGATATTGCAAGCATTTCACCGCATGGAAACAATTTCTGACTTTGCTGTTTGCTCAAATTTCCGGCAAGGATTCTTTGCGGGAAATTGAAAACGCTCTGCTTGCCAACCACAAACGGCTTTATCACCTTGGCATGGAAGCCGTGGCAAAATCCACGCTTTCCGAAGCGATGAACCGCCGTAATCCGGAAATATTCAAAGCATTGTTTGAAGAAATTCTTGATCGGGTCATGGCAGTTGCTCCAAAACATAAATTCAAGTTCAAAAATCCGCTGTATGCGATCGACAGCACGACGATCGACCTTTGCCTTTCCCGTTACAACTGGGCTTATTACCGCAAACACAAAGGGGCAGTCAAACTGCACACCGAGCTTGATCTTTCCGGCAATCTCCCCTGTTTTCTGCTGATGAGCAACGGCAAAATGTCCGACATCCGAGCCGCCAAAGAAAACATCTCCATTCTGCCGGACAGCATCTACACCTTTGATAAAGGCTATTATGATTTGAACTGGTTTCAGGCAATTTCAAGTTCCGGGGCATTCTTTGTGACCAGAATAAAAAACAACGCTCAAATTGAGTTTCTCGGACTGCATCGGGAACCGAATAAAAAACTCGGTGTATTGCGTGATGAAAACATTTGGTATACCGGCTATCAATCGGTGAAGAAATACCCCGGAGAGCTGCGGCTGATCGAGTTTTGGGACGAAGAAAGCGGAAAAACATATCAGTTCATTACCAACAATTTCCACCTTGCGGCTGCTTCAATCGCAGAAATTTACAAGCAGCGGTGGCAAATCGAACTCTTTTTCAAATGGATCGAGCAGAATTTGAAAATCAAAAGTTTTCTCGGCACAAGTGAAAACGCTGTGATTTCACAAATCTGGGTGGCTATGATCCATTATCTGCTGATTGCCTATCTCAAATTCCTGCATGGATTTAAGTTAGGAATGACGGAGCTGACCAACCGTATTCGTGATACCTTAATGCAAAATCAGTCTCTATTGGAAGTCCTATCGCTTGACCGAAAAATTCTTGAAAAGCCGCCAAACTGGAATTTGCCTGTGCAAGAGGAACTTTTCAGCCCATTATTGCTCTGAAATTTTTACCGGACAGCAGTGATTTTTCCCTGCACATGAGCCAATTTTAAAAGTATTGGCATTTTTGTTAATTTTACATTTGATCGTGCCGTAGAACCATTTTACGGCATCACTTTTGGCTTTTTTGCGAA
>JAFTUS010000124.1 GCA_017466125.1 Lentisphaeria bacterium
CTCTGCGGCAAGAGTGGTGGTGTTATTCGCCAGCCGTTTTTCCTGTGCAGTAGCTTCCTTGCCGGGATCGACATGGGGGAAACCATCCCAGAACCACAGATGTTTTGGGATGTCTGCAATCAGATGTTCCGTCAGAGCGTATTCCCGGAACCACACCTCAAAGATACGGTTCAGAACCTCTGTTTCCCAGAACGAGCGATCAACAAGAATGCTTTTGTGGTAGATTTGATTGTCGAGTCTGCCGCTGGCGTAATTGTGACCGCTGAAATCACCGGCGAGCGTTCCGTAGGTTGTAACCACACACCGGGCGATCTCCGACAGAATGATTTTCACAAACTCTCCGTGATTGGCTGTCGGCTGTTTCGGGTCGAGCTGTCCGAGTTTCCAGCCAGCCGGGACCGTTAACATCATATTCCGTTCCAAAGGAATCGTATCCATCGGCTCAACTTCATCGGATTCCCCATTGGGTGGAGCATCCGTATACAGAATGGCGGCAAAGTCGGCGGCAGCTTCTGCGGCACTCAACACTGCAAGGTTATACCTGCGGAGCTGTGCAAAAAGCGGCAGGGCGGCGGTCAGTTCAGGTACTCCCCGATGGAGTCCGGGGCGATCCTGCCGGAAAATGTGTATCATGTACTCTGCCGGAACATGGATCGCTTCATCGCCCGGAGCATACCGGATATCGCCGGGGTGATATTTCAACACCCGGTAATCCGTAGGGTTGCCCCAATGGTCAAAGGTGATACCGTCAACAGAGGTATCGTCCTCAAGCCATTTCAACTCCCCGGAAATCCGGTCGGCTTCCACAAGCATCAAGTCCAGCTTAACGCCGTGCTTGACCTTGGGATTGGTCGCCAACACCGCAAAGGACTCGCCATCCTGACATCTGGCCATCCGCATCGTGCGGAGTTTAGACGGGAGGTGGACTGCGTCAGCCCAGCGCATGAATTCTGTTTCAATCTGGTCGTTGAAATCCTCATCGTTGGAAAGCATTTGCAGTCGCGGTCCCGTCCCAATCGTGTCGTTTGCGAGCATTTGGACGAGTCCCTTTGCATAACTGTTGTTGGCTACTTCATACCGTGACCGGTTCCGTAAGGTTCTGCGGACTTCCGGACTTGCTTCCTGATCGGCGGAGAGATGATCTGCCGCCGCCCAATGCCGGTTATTATCTTTGGTGGTTTGAGCCGCATCGAAGCGGGCTTTTACAGTTTGTTTCGGAGGTGTTCGACTCCGGAAAATTGATTTGATTCTGTTAAACATAAAATTACCTCACGCCCCTGAATGGCTCAATTTGGTTATCTTCAGGCCGCTGTTTCGGGATTTCATTGCCTTTTTCGACGCAAGGTAAGCATCTGCAGCAATCTGATCGGAAAGAGAATGCTGCTCTACTTTCTGTCCGTCAACTTCTGCGGATTTTGGTCCGGCAGCATTCTTTCTGATTGCATCTTCAATTACTGATTCGTCTGACATACACACCTCGGTTCATATTTTCCACGGAAATATTCACATTCTCCGATAACAAATTCATTGTACCGGTCGCATTTGTGAATGATAGCACACTCAATCGCAGCAAACGCCCGTTGCATCTTGCGAATCTTCTTCTTCAGATTTTTGATAGCTTTTTCCTGCAGGTAAATCTTCTCTTCGTTCAACTGAACCTCCTTGCTTTTGGCTTAAACTCTCATTATGAACAACAGTCTTTTCAACTGAATCGATCCGTTCTCCCAACCACATCATGCAGTTGACAGCCATACTGTTTCCACACGCTTTGTAGCGGGGAGCATCCGGACAATCTTCCTCGGATTTACCTTTCCAGGCAATCCGGGTATGGTTGTCAGGGAAGCCCATCAAGCGTTCACACTCAACGGGGAGCAGACGGCGAACCGTTGCCTGTGTGCTGATTTGCGGAGTTACTTCTGCTTTTTCGATCACCCCGTTACGCCCGGTAGACATGCCACAGTTTACTCCGAGGGTAGAAGAGGCTTTTCCCGTGACATCGCCGTTGTACTGGTCTATGCCCATCGGCTCTTCGTAGGCAACCGCATGAACATCACCGGCTGTTTGGGTATACATTACGCCACTTTCAGAAACGCCCATCCCAGAACCGCCTGACCGTTCGCCGGGTTTGATCTTGTCCCCATCAAGGGCGATCACCACGGTTTCAGCGTTCGGTCCGCCAGCGGTCACGGTTTTGCTGGTTTCCGCTTCCGTTACATAAAGTCCACCGTTGGGGCGGTCCTTTCGGACGCCGTTGGCATCACAGAAAGAAACATTGAAGCATTCGACCACAGCAATACCGCCCTGATTTTTACCGGGATCGGGATTGCTGGTATCAACAGTTTTTGCAACATCCACCGGATGAACACCGCTGTTGGGGTTACTGGACTTCATTGCGTTGCTGGCAACAGAGTCCAGCGCAAAGATCTCTCTGGATACGATTGCAGGAGTTACAGATGCCCGGATGGTCGGAAAAATCTCATTCCAATATCTCTGAAGTTCGCCTCCTGCATCATTTTTGATAAAACCGATGGTTTCTGCTTCTTTAATAATCGGAAGGTTACCGCCTCCCGTACCCATTCTGGCGGTGATTGCCTGGGCTACATCAACCGGACGAATCCGGGAATCCTGCGGATGGTTTTCGTAACAGACAAGTTTTCCGACATCCTGATTATTGATTTTGCCAGGATAACTTGCATCAAGCGTGGGGCAGACTTCACCAACAATAGCTTTGCCACCCTTGTAATCAGTAGCGATCAATGTCGGAGATACACCTTTGTCGTGAACATCAACCTGCCGCATATCAAGGCATTGGATCTCATCCACATCCGGTTCAACCACACATTGCAGTCTGCCTTTATCCGGCATAAGTTGACGGTCACTGGTGCAAGTCAGAGTATCAGCCTTGTCGCCGCCATTCCACCATACTGCAGAATCAACATTTTCCTTGCTGAATGCGACAATAGTCTGATCATTACCGGTAGCAAGAGTATGACTCAAGTCGTCTCCAATTAAAGCACCTTTACCGCCGCCGGGCTTCCCGGAACGCATCCGGATTGACTTTGCCGAATCAGTGCTTCTTTCAGCACAGCAGGGAGCTGTTTGCCCCTTCGTGCGCTTCGGCGCAAGATGCCCTCCGCACACTTCACCGTCAAATAGTACCTTGCAGGGATATTTCCAACTATCAAGATATCCGACAACGAAGAGACGCTTCCTTCGCTGCGGGACCGCCCGCGGAAATTGTTCCACTCTGGTATATTGAGCGTCAAGTACGCGGAATGCCAAGCCGAAATGTCCGGGGGCATTGGTGACAATTCCAGCTTTTCCCCATCCTTTGCTTGGGACGGGGACTTCCCATCCGCAGAGAAGAGAGAGGAATTTTGCGAAGTCTTCACCGTTATGGCTGGATAAAGTTGCGGGGACATTTTCCCAACACACCCATCGCGTTCCAGTTTCAAAGCATAATCGTACAAAGTCGAGAGCGAGGACGCTTCGTTTACC
>JAFTUS010000125.1 GCA_017466125.1 Lentisphaeria bacterium
CTTTCCAAAAACTTTCGGGTAATTACATTTTTTGCATCCGCAAAAACTGTAATTGCGGGCATCATCGGGTTGAAACTTCTGACCCGCTGAGGTGAAACTCCGTAGAGCCGCGCCGGTGCAGCTGCGGCGCGATACGGTAGTGGAGTTGCGGGGCGATCTGACCCGATTTCCGCAAAAGGTTCAGGAGGATTTTCCCCGCCTCTCTGCCGATGGCACAGAAGTCATGTTCCACCGACGTCAGCGGAATTGGCAGATATTGACCGAAACTGGCGTTGTCAAAGCCCGCAACACTCATCTCTTCCGGAATTTTTATCCCTTTTTCCGTCAGGATTTCATACAATGTCAATGCCAGCGAGTCGTTGCTGCAGAAAATCGCAGTCGGCGGCTCCGGCAACTGCAGTTGGCTGTCCAGCCAACGGGCGATTTCGGCTTTTACGGTTTCTGCGAACTGGGGCATCTGTGCCGTCGTTCCACGCTGGATGAAAGTATGCGGCAGCAATTCGATGCCGAGCGAACCCGCCGCTGAAACCGTTCCGGCAAAACGTTCCGCCAGACTGAAACGGTCAAGAGGCTGTGAAAGATAACCGACGCGCCTGTGCCCGAGTCGGGCGAGGTGTTCCAGAACCAGCAGTCCGCCGAGAATATTATCTGTCATGACGCAGTTGCACTTCAACTGCGGAAAAAAGGAGTCCACCAGCACAAAAGGAAAGTTTCTGCCGGCAAGTTCTTTCAGGATCTCAATGATTTGCGGATCGTTTCCGGGCCAGATCACAAAGGCGTCATTCTCCGGATTTTTATAGTGCCGGAGGATCTCCGTTTCTTCTTCTGCGGAACGGTAGAAATCAATGCTGACATTGTAATTCGCCTTGCGGACGGTCTCCTGTACCCCCTCAAGAAGCCGGTTGTGCAAAAGGAAGTTTTCATCACTTGCTACCGGGCTGATGTATCGGATCAGCCCCGGCGTCTCCCGCTTTTTTTCTCCGTTTACAAAGGAACCGCGCCCGCGTGTGCGCGTAATAAGTCCTTCGGCAACAAGATGCGACAGGCTTTTCCCAATGGTGAGACGGCTGGTGTTGAATTCCTTGATCAACTCCATTTCTGTCGGAAGTTGAGAGCCGGGCGGATAGACGCCGTTTGAAATCCGTTCCCGGATCGTTTCTTCTATTTTGCGGTACAGTAATTGATTTGTCATATTGTTTCCTGTTTAAATGCTTATCATTTGTATAGTATACACAACTTTTTCAATAATACAACCATTATTCTGTAAAAAAGTAAAAAAAACGCAATTTTTTTAAGAAATAACTTGACAAATGATATTTTATTTGCTATACTAAATATAGACAAAGTTAATCAAATAAAAACATTTGTATATACAAATGCAAAACCCTAAACAGGAAAGGTGTCAAAAAATGAAAAAAACGTTTACTCTGATCGAACTGTTGGTCGTAATCGCACAGTTTTTGTGTGATTTTGCAACCAAAGCAATTACAGTTTTTGCGGATGCAAAAAATGTAATTACCCGAAAGTTTTTGGAAAGGATAGAGGGGGTTCGGGGGAGAAAGGGAGAACCTTTTTC
>JAFTUS010000126.1 GCA_017466125.1 Lentisphaeria bacterium
GCAATTTGAAAATGGAGCGAGTGACCGGAATCGAACCGGCGACAATCACGTTGGCAACGTGATGCTCTACCAACTGAGCTACACTCGCATTTTCGCTTGCTGTTTTATAAAATACCACCACTTTGAGTAAAAAGCAAGTCGAATTTATAAAATTTTTGAAAAAAACACACTTTGGAATGACAAAATTTCAAAGTTGGGAATTTCAGCAGCGGAGTTTCGGCAAAAAATAAAAAATGAAAGTTTCTCCATTTGCAAGATGGGGTATGGCATTGTATATTATCATATTTACAGCAGATCTGAAACAAAGTCAGGATTATAAATGATCGAATACAAACAGCCGATGATCGTTGAAGAGATACGCCGCCGCATCCGCAACGGCATCTATTCCGGGCAGTTGCCGACCACGGCAGAACTGGCGGAGGAGTTCGACGTCAATATCAAGACGATGAGCAAGGCGATCTCGCAACTGGTCGATGCCCGCATCCTCGAACGCCGCCGCCGGTGCGGAACCAGGGTCATCCCCGGAATGATTCCAAATCCGGAAGCCGAACTTATCGAAGTTATCTTTGAGGGGGCAACGTCGCTTTTTACGCATCCGTTCTGGGGAGAAATATGGTCTGCGATCGTTTCGGAACTGACCCTTTCCGGTTTCCGTTCGGTCCTGAATATGCTTGAAGCCGATCCGGAAACAGGATTGCTGCATCTGGATAATTTTACCATGTGTCCTTCTGCCGGAAAAATCGTACTCGGTATATCGGAACAGCACCTTTTTGAGAAGGTCCGATGCAGCGGAGTTCCTTTTGTCGTCGCCGGGGACCAAATCGGTTCAGACGATATTCCGCAGATCACCTTTGATTTTTCAACCGGCATCCGGGATGCTGTGGATTTTCTGTACGCCCAGGGATGCCGCCGCATCGGTTTTATCGGTCAGACGCACTCTTTCGTCGATGCGGCGCGGGCGCACAAGTACAACGCCTATCTGCGGGCGGTACAGCGTTACACGCAAATCAATCCGGCTCTCGTTGAAAATGTCCGTCCGCTCACTGAACTGGGCAGAACAGCGATCATCCGGATGCTGGATCGTGCCGCACCGGACTCTCTTATCGCCGCCTACGATCACCAGTTGCCGGGCATATTTGAAGTATTGAAAGAGCGGGGAATTGAAATGCCCGTTATCGGGTGCGACGGTTTGAGTTCCGACATTCTTCCCCCCTGTCGCCATACCGTAAAAGCACCGCTGAAAGAGTGCGGCGTCGCCGCGGCAAAGGCTCTGATTTCCGCCATTCGCCGCAAAACCAAAGTCCACTCCCGATTTCTGAAAGCGGAGTTCCGCTGAAAACGCGGGAATAGAATACGAAATATCAACAGTCGATTCCGTTCGTTTTCTGCCAGTGCCGGATGGCTTCGAGGAAAAGCGGCAGAACGGTTTGGGCTTTGACTTGTCCGATGCCCTTGATGGTCATGGCTTCTTCTATGGTAAGCGGTTTTTTGTCTGCCAATTCATCCAGCGTTGCGTTGGAGAAAATCTGGTAACTTGCCACTCCCCGGTCATGTGCCAGTTTGGTGCGCAGTTCCCGCAGGAGCGTATGAAGTGAGTCAAACTCTGTTTTTGCCGGATTGCTCTGTCTGGGGGCGGTTTTGCGGGTCGGCAACGCTTTCAACGCCAACTCTTCCGGGAGAGTGAGGCGGGCGCGTTCTTCTCCGGAGAGAACCCGGAAGCCCTTTCCGGTCAGGCGCAGACAGGGGTATCCGCTGCGGTCATCCCGCATCAGACAGTCATCGGCTTCAAGGGATTTGATATATTGCAGAATACCGTTCTGTTTCAAATTTCTGAGTTTGCCGAACCACGGTGAATTATTCAGACCTCTTGAACTTAATTCAGCGGATTTTGCCCCCGCAAGGATCTGACTGATTTTGCCGCTGCCCAGTCTGCCGTTGAACTCCTGTACGGCGCACAGGATGCAGTGGACCACGGCAACTTCCACATCGTTTGCTTCACGTTTGGCGGCAAGCGGGGTGTCGTTGCACATGTCGCAGGCAGTACAGCTCCACTCTCCGGCATCTTCACCGAAGTAGTTTATAAGGAAACGCTGACGGCATTTCCGGGTACGTGCGTAATTGAGGACATCTTCCAGACGCTCCATTTCAAATTCCCGTTTGGCTTCCATGGCGGAATAATCCAGTTGCGGATCGGTGATTTCCGGGTAAAGCAGTTCGGTGGAGCGGCCGGAAAAAGGCGTTTTCCATTGCAGACACTCTTTGGAAAGTGCCGACAAGACCCGTTTGATCTGATCCGCATTGAGGTTGACCACCTGCGAAAGATCGTCGATGGAGCAGCTTACGCCGTCGAGCAGTTCTCTGCCGTAAAACTGGATACAACGGCTTATGAAACGGGAACGCTGGGTGTTTGCCATCTGGTTGATAAGGCGCAATTCTTCCAAATCACCGTGAAATGTCAGCGTCCCTCTGGAGTTGCGGCGGTAGCCGCGTTCCACCAGATTTGCTTTTTCCAGAATACTCATGGCGGCGGAAAGTTGAGTGTCGGATTTTGCCCCTTCGACAAAAGGAACAAGTTCAGAAAGCGTGACTTCGAGCGTAGTGGTGTTCTCTTCTCTGCCGCGGCGGAGCAGTTCCCGATAGAGATTGCGCACGATATCCGGCGTGGGATTGCTCATGTCGATCAGAAATTCCTGCACAAATTTATCCCGGTAGCCGAAAAGCAGTATGCACTCCGAGGCTTCGCCGTCACGTCCGGCGCGCCCCGCCTCCTGATAGTACGCTTCAAGAGAACCGGGCAGATTGAAGTGGAGCACCTGCCGCACATCCGGGCGGTCGATCCCCATACCGAACGCATTGGTTGCCGCAAGCACGGGGCAGGGGTCGTTCATGAAGTAATCCTGAGCGGCGGTACGCTCCTCATCGGTCATTCCGGCGTGATAGCCGCGGATGCCGAATTCGGCGGTCAACTGTTCCACCGCTTTGCGGGTCGCCGTGTAGATGATCGTCGGACAATTCTTTTTCAGAGCTTTGCGGATAAAGGTCAGTTTTTCATGATCGGTATTGCAGTCGGCTACTGAAAAAGCGAGGTTGGGGCGTTTGAACCCCGCCACGACTATTTCCATAGCGGGGCGGTGCAGCTGGGTGCGGATATCCTCCCGCACATGGGGCGTTGCGGTTGCGGTAAAGGCGCAGAGCTGCGGAATATGGAAACGCTCCGCCATCTCTCCGAGCCTCCGGTAGGAGGGGCGGAAATCATGTCCCCACTGGCTGATACAATGCGCCTCATCCACCACCATGACCGACGGTGGACAATAGTTCAGAAAGCCGCAGAAAAAATCTGTGGAAAACCGTTCCGGAGCCACATAGAGCAGTTTGATATCGCCCATGGCGGCGGCATCCGCCGCCTGACGCTGTTCGGAAAACGGAACGGTACTGTTGATATACGCCGCCGGGATGCCTCTTTCATTGAGAGCATCGACCTGATCTTTCATCAGAGAGATCAACGGCGACACCACGATCCCGTACCCCGGGCGCATCAGGATCGGCAGTTGATAACAGAGGGACTTGCCCGCCCCGGTCGGCATGACGACACAAAGTTCTCTGCCCTGAACGATTTTTTCAACGATCCGCTGCTGGTTATCCAGAAAATCGTCAAAGCCGAAAAAATGTTTCAGCGCGGCGGTGCAATCCATATCCATAAATTATCAGCGGTCTACCCGGGCACTGCCGCCCTTCATCATTTTGAAAACTTCTTCTTTGAGTGCCATGGAGGTGTCGCCGGGAGTGGTCATCGCCAACGCTCCGTGAGCGGCACCGCAATTAACGGCAAATTCGGTGGAACCGTCAGTCATCAAACCGTAAATCAGACCGGAGGCGAAACTGTCTCCGCCGCCGACACGGTCGAAAATCTCAAGATTGGGGCGGTGGATCGCTTCTGCGAAAGCACCGTCCTGCCATGCGATGGAACCCCAGTCGTTGATGCTGGCGGATTTCACTGCACGCAAGGTGGTTGCAACGACTTTGAAGTTGGGATAGTTCTTGACTGCTTCTTCGATCATGGCACGGAAACTTGCGGTATCAAGTTTGCTCAAATTGGCATCGACACCCTTGACTTCCAAACCGAGACAGGCGGTGAAGTCCTCTTCGTTTCCGATCATCACATCGACGTATTTGGCGATTTCGCGGTTGACCTTGCGGGCGCGTTCCACTCCGCCGATGCTCTTCCACAGACTGGGACGGTAGTTCAAATCGTAACTTGTGATCGTGCCGTATTTCTTGGCGGCTTTGAGGGCTTCGATCGCCACGTCGGGCGTGGTGTCGGAGAGGGCGGCAAAAATTCCGCCGGTATGGAAATGGCGCACACCGCACTTGCCGAAAATGAAATCCCAGTCGATGTCACCGGCTTTCAGTTGGGAAACGGCGGTATTGCCCCGGTCGGAACAACTCTTTGCCCCGCGGCATCCGAAGCCGCGTTCCACAAAGTTGAGACCGTTGCGGACGGTTTTTCCCACGCCGTCGTAGGGGACCCATTTGATAAAACGGGTATCCACGCCGCCCTGAAGCATAAAATCTTCCACCAGATGACCGACCGGATTATCGGCAAAAGCGGTCACAGCGGCGGTACGCAGGCCGAAACAGCGGCGCAGACCGCGGGCAACATTGTATTCGCCGCCGCCTTCCCACACATTGAAGGTGCGGGCGGTATGGATGCGGTTGTCGGCGGGGTCGAGACGGAGCATGATCTCTCCGAGGGAGATCATATCGAACATACACTCTTCAGCGGATTTATATTGCAGCATGATCATTTCCCCTCTTTGAGAGCCACAGCGGCTTTGACGACTTCACGGATCTTGTCCCAGTTTCCGGCGGCAATATCATCGGCTTTACCCAGCCATGTTCCGCCGACGGCGACGACTTCTTTGATGGAGATGTAGTCCGTCACGTTGGCGGTGGAAACTCCGCCCGTGGGCATGAAACGCACGCCCAGATGTTTGTAGGGGGCGATAAGGGATTTCAGCATCGGCACGCCGCCGGCGGCTTCTGCGGGGAAGAATTTGAGGAACTTGCAGCCCAGTTCGTGTGCCTGTTCCAGTTCGGAGGGCGTGCAGATACCGGGGGCGAAAGCGTATCCCTTTTCCACAGCGGCTTTGACCACAGTCGGGTTGAAGCCGGGGGCAACGGCAAATTTTGCTCCGGCGTTGAAGGCACGGTCGAGGTCGGCGGTATTCAGGATCGTTCCGGCACCGAGATAGAGTTCGGGGAAACGGTCAGAGGCGGCTTTGATGATGCTTTCCGCCGCCTGTGTGCGGAAGGTGATCTCTGCGGCGGGCAGACCGCATTCCACGAGGATCTCGCACATTTTAAGACCGGAGTCCAGATCGTTCAGCACCAGAACGGGGACGATTTTGATTTCGTTGAGTTTTTCAACAACATTGGCGGTGTTCGCAGTGAACATGATAATACTCCTGTATTGTTTGGAATTAAAAAAGTTCTTTCCGTTTTTCCTGTAAAGAAACGGTTGTTTTTTCGACGAGTTCGAGCAGCAGTTCATCGCGCTTTTCTTCCGGAGTGGCGAGATATGCGCCCATGATGCGGTTTTCATCAGCGGTGAGGGCGGTGAAAGCGGTCGGTTCGCAGCTTCCGGCGGCTTCTTCAAATGTTTTGATCGCCTCTGTCTGTTCTTTGCTGTCCAGCACGCAGAAGACATCCAGCAGCACTTTCTGATCGCTGAACATATCCACCAGTTCTTTGTGACGCCGGTAGGCGGGGCCGATACGGGGCGGCAGTTCTTCTTCGGGTTCGGGGCCGAGCAGATAGGGTTTCAGAACGGGATAGATTTTGTCCCAGGTCTCTTTTTTGGCATCGCGGGTACTGCGGGCGATGGCGCGGTTCAGCAGATTGAGCCGCACGCCGGTTTCCCGTGAAAGTTCCGGCAATGAGAGAGCCGCAGCGCAGCTTTCCAGCGCATTGCGTATTTCATCGTTGATGTTCTTTTTTGTGTTCATAGTTTATTGCTCCATTGTTTTATCAATAGCAGAAATTTTTTCCAACAGCATTTGCAGTTCCTTTTCGGAATACCGGAAACGGGAGTGCAGTATGCTGACTGTACGTTTGAGAGAACCGATCCCGTCCTGTGCAATGGAGAGGAGTTCTCCGTTGAGCAAAAGGACATTGAGTTCTTTGCCATGCGGCTGATAATCGCATACCAGCGGGAACTTCGGGTTGTCCGCAGTGGTGAAGCCGGAGAAGTAGACGTATGGTGCATATTGGTTCGCGGGGCAGAGCAAACCCGCCCCCGCCAGTTCAAGATCGGTCAGCAGTCCGGGGAATTTGCCGTTGTGCTGTTTGGCGTATTCATGAAGTTTGCCGCCGATGACTTTCAGCCGTGCGGCGCACTGTTTTTCGGACATATCCCGGCGGCGTTCCGCCTGTGCTGTTTGCTGTTCGCTGCGGCGTTCTGTCAGAAAATGCTCCATCCAGCGGCGGAGCGGCAGAAGCATGGCGGCGAAAAACTGGAGTTCCTCCGGTGTGCAGTTGCTCAGACTTTGAACATCGTAAGCAGAACCGTTTGAGAGGATCACCCCCAGAGAGAAGGGCAGTTTGACTTTGCCGCGCTGTGCGATCAACGGCGGCAGAAACAACTTGCTGAAATCGCTGCCGCAGTAGAAAAATCCGTTGCCTTTCTGCGGAAGGTGTTTCAAAAGATAGTCAAGGTCGGGAGCGTTTTTGAGCAAATGTCCGGATTTTGCAAGAAGTTTTTCCGCATTTTGCGACATCAGAACCAGTTTCCCGTCGGCAGATGTGATCTGCGGCGGGGCAAAGTCCGGCGGGAGAAGCTGTTTCAGAAAAGGGACCGCAATGCGTCCGACAGGGGCAAGATACCCCGCCCGGTCGGGGACGGTCAATTTGAAGTGGATTTTTTTATCCGCCGCAAACAGAAGTATTTCCCATCTGCCGGAGAAGGTGTCGAGTACTTCAGAAGCACTTTTCTGAAAATTTTTCCGGCAGAGCGCATCCAGTTCGAGCGGTGTTTTGTCGGCATATTTTTCCAGCGCAGTCATTACAGCCTGCGGAGTCATATCAAGATATCCTGCCGCAAGTGTATTTCCGGGCAGAGCATCGGCAAAGGGGCGGATCGGGGCGGGCGGAGCATCCAGCAAATGCCAGAGGAACCCCTGCGTCCCCGGTTGGGCGATTGCCGAAAAACAGTTGAGACAGAGGGGCGTTTGTTTCTCTTTTGAGAGGATACGCGTACTTTCCCCGGCGGCAAGCAGGTCTTTCAAGCCGGAGGCGTGATAAAACACCGTGCCGACGGAGGTGAGTTCCAGAACCAGTCTGCGGTCTTTCTGCTGTGCCGCCAGAAATTCAATCCCGGAGAAATACTGTTTCGCCATGGAACAGGCTGTCTGCGGAGAGAACATGCAATAGGAGGAGCTGTTGGCAAAATCCAACCGTTCCGCCAACTGCTGCTGTGCCGTTTGCGGTTTGGAAACGCAGCCGCAGAGAACAACTGCAAATAAAAAAAGCAGTGCCGCAACTCTTTTCAAGACAACCTCCTGTTAAAATAAAGAAACTCCATTCTATCCATATAATATACAGTTATTCTTGAGCTTTCGCAACTTTTTTCCGGATTTTTTTCAAAATTCCGTTGTTTTTACGGAGTTCGACGATTGTAAGATGGAATGTGCCTCTGCTGTTTCAGAGTGGTGTGTTTCATTTTTCAGTCATCAAATTGCAAAAAAAACGTATTTCTTTCGGAAAAAAATTTGCTTGTAGCGTATTTTCGATTATATTAAAGTATGTACTTGTAATTTTCAACATGAAAAATAAGGAATTTTTATCATGCGTTTTGCCAAATTGCTGTCTGTTGTCTTTGCCGGTGTCCTGACGTTCAGTGCTGTTGCGGAGTTCCCGTGGTTTTCCAACGGTCCGAAACGGCGGCTGGAGACGATCGTTGTGACCGGTAACTATAAAATGCCGCGGCTGATCGCTGAACTGATCCAGAGTGAAAGCCGTCAGACTTATCTGCTCTTCCCCGCGACCGGCGGCGAAAACCGGGTGATTTTCTGCTCCCCCAAGAAAAACCAGCAGGTACTCCGCAGTAAAATCGCCGGTGCGATCCGGATCCTCAACCCCAAACGGATCATCATTCTCGGTGATGAACGCTACGTCTCCAAAGAAGATGCCGCGTTGCTCGGCCGCGATATTCCCGTTATCCGTATCGAAGGAAAATGCTGGCAGAAGATTGCCGATGAATTGACCTTCATGCTCAATTTGAACCAACTCGGCGATGATTTCAAAGAACTCAGCGGGCAGATGAAGAGCAACTATCGCCCCACCGCTCCCAAAGCTCCCGTCACTCCTCCGGAAGAGACCATTCAGGAAAATCCCAAAGCCGCCGCTGAAGGCAAAGTGGAAGAACTTCCCGTTCAGCCCGCCGTCAAAGAAGATAGCGAAGCCGTTGTCGATGAACGATAAGCGTTTGCGGAGAGTTTGTTATGTTCAACTTCTTCAAAATCTCTCTCAATACATTCAAAGAGGCTGTGCGTGAGCCGGTCTTCTTTCTGATGCTGCTTGCCGCTCAACTCATTATTGCTCATACGCCCTCTGTGGCCCTCTATGTTTTTTCCGAACAGATGAAACTGGTCGTGGACTCCTCCATGGCAACGGCTCTTATGTTCGGTCTGGTGATCGCTGTGCTGACCACCAGTCATACCGTGACCCGTGAAATGCAGAACGGTACGGTGCTGCTTCTGCTCTCCAAGCCGGTTTACCGCTGGAGTTTCATCCTCGGAAAAATCGCCGGTATCTGCGTTGCGGTCGGTTTGTTTTCGGTGCTGTGCAACTGCTCAAGCGTGGTCGCTGTTTACATTGCCGCCGATCAGTACAATATGGATCTGACCCTCTATCTCGGACTGCTCGGCGCATTGGCTGTTGCCTGTATCATTGGTATGGCGGCGAACTTCTGGCGGGGAAGTGCATTTCCCGAAATCGCCACTTATGCCGCAACGCTGCTGCTGCCGCTTGTACTTATTCTGACCATTGCGTTTGAAGATTGTCCGATCAAAAATCTGCCGCATCTCTTCAAGGCGTTGGTCATGGTGGACTTCTCGGTGATCGCTATGGCAGCGATCGCTGTGGTTTTCGCAACCCGACTGAACGTCGTGGCAAACCTCTGTGTCTGCACGGTGATCTTCTTCCTCGGCTTGATCTCCGGCTACGTTTTTCAGGGAAGTTTCTACCGGAATTTGGATGGCGGGCCGATCAAAATGCTTTTTGACGGTTTGTATGCGATCATTCCGAACTGGCAGTATTTCTGGCTGGCGGATGCCGTGGCTGTGGCGCGGCCGATCCCGACCAGTTATCTTATTTACGGTGCCGTTTACCTCTGTTTCTATATTGCGATTTGTGCGATGTGGGCAGTTGCTCTCTTTCAGAACCGGGAGGTCGCCGGGGATAACCGGATGTGATCTTTTCCCCTTCTTTGCTGTTGCGGAGGAGGGGCTTTTTGTATCGGGAGACGTATGGAAAAAATCGTTTTTCTTGAAAGTGTAAACTCCACCAATACCTACGTAAAAGAACATTTTGACGAACTGGAGGACGGAACACTCGTCGTGACGTTCAACCAGACTGCGGGGAGGGGGAGGCTCAATCGGCACTGGCATTCGCCGCCGGGGATGAATATTGCCGCAACAGCCGTTTTGAAACAAATCAGTGACGGTTTTCATGCGGGAGCCATCCTCGGAGTTGCCGCTTTGGAGTGCATTGCTGAAATTGCACCGGATCTCCCCGCTTTCCTCAAATGGCCCAACGATATTTATGTGGAAGACCGCAAACTTGCCGGTATCCTGTGTGAAGGGGCAAAAATCGAAAACGGCCATGTGACCGGTGTCGCCGCCGGGATCGGGATCAATGTCAATCTGCCGGAAGAATTCCTGAAAAAGATCGATCAACCGGCGACAAGTCTCGCTTTTTTGAAAAAAACAGAATTTAATTTGCTTTTTTTGTCAAAAAAATTGGAAAAATCTCTAAATAGATATTATATTACCTATTTGAATAGTCATAAGACTTTGCTGGCCCAATGGCAGGCGGCAAATCTGCTTATCGGGGAGACCGTAAGCGTGGTTGATGCCGCCGGACGCAGGATGACCGGTGTGTTTGAAAGCATCGCCGGTGACGGGACGCTGATGCTGAATACAGCGGAGGGCGTTCTGCCGTTCTCCTGCGGCGATGTGAAGATCGACCGCGGTTCGGTCGATTGGAAAAAGTTGAGCCGGAAAGTCGTACAAAATAGAAAAGGAACAACATGAGTAACGCAGAATTGATCGTTGGCGGTCTCAAGCTGATGGTCTTCGGGATGGGAATGGTATTTGTCTTTCTCATCGTGATGATTATCTCCATGAGTTTGCTTGAGAAAGTCCTGGCACCCTTCAAAGGAATGCTTGAACCCGCACCCAAGGCTCCGGCTAAACCCAAGGCCGCTGCCAACAATGACAGCCAACTGGCAGCAATCGCCGCCGCCGCTGTGGAAGTATTTCGCAATAAATAAGTAACAAAACTTAATTGGAGAATAAAAAGAATGAAAAAAATTAAATTCATGGATTGTTCTTTCCGTGACGGATTCCAGTCCTGCCTCGGTGCCCGTGTCAAAACTGAAGATTTTCTGCCCGCTCTCGATGCCGCTGTCAAAGCCGGTATCAACCACATCGAAATCGGCGGCGGTGCCCGTTTCCAGGCCCTCTATTTCTACTGTCAGGAAGATGCTTTTGAAATGATGGACAAATGGCGCGAAGTCGTCGGTCCTGAAGTCAACTTGCAGACCCTTTCCCGCGGTGTCAACGTGGTCGGCCTCTCCAGCCAGTCCAGCGACATCATCGATCTTCATGCCAAACTTTTCAAGAAGCACGGCATTACCACCATCCGTAACTTCGACGCTCTCAACGATGTCCGCAACCTGGAGGTCTCCGGCCGCGCCATCGCCAAATACGGTCTGAAACATCAGGCTACCGTTACCATGATGGGACTTGCTCCCACTCTCAACGAACCCTATGCTCACACCCCGAAATTCTACATCGACCGTCTGAATGAGATCATCGCTTCCGGTATCCCGTTCGACAGTCTCGCTTTCAAAGATGCCTCCGGCACTTCCACTCCCGCCACGGTTTTTGAAACCGTCAAGCAGGCGCGTGAGATCCTCGACTCCACCTACGGAGCCGGTGTCAAAGAGATCCAGTTCCACACCCACGATACCGCCGGTATGGCTGTCGCCTGCAATATGGCCGCTATCGAAGCCGGTGCTGACGTCATCGACCTTGCCATGAGCCCGCTCTCCGGCGGTACCTGCGAAGCCGATATCCTCGTGATGTATCAGCGTCTGCGCGGAACCGATTACACTCTCGACATCGATCCCGAAAAGATCCTCGCTGTGGAAAAAGTTTTTGAACAGTGCATGGACAAATACTTCATGCCCCCGGAATCCATGCAGGTCTCCCCGAAGATCGTCTTCTCCCCCATGCCCGGCGGCGCACTGACTGCCAATACCCAGATGATGCGCGACAACAACTGCCTCGACAAATACGATCTCTGCATCGAAGAGATGCGCGACGTGGTTGCCAAAGGCGGTTTCGGTACTTCCGTGACCCCCGTTTCCCAGTTCTACTTCCAGCAGAGCTTCCGCAACGCCGTTCAGGGCAAGAATGCTGACGGCTCCTGGAAGATCGATCCCAAGGGATACGGTCTGATGGTTCTCGGTTATTTCGGCAAAACCCCCGTTCCGCCCGCTCCCGAAGTGGTCGAATGGGCAAAAGCCCAGTTGGGCAAAGAACCCACCACCAAATCCGTGGTCGAACTCAATGACGCCAATCCCGAATTGGGCGTGAAATACAATACCGAGCTGCTCGAAAAGAACGGTCTGCCCGTTACCGAAGAAAATATCTTCATCGCCGCCGCCTGCGGTGAAAAAGGTATCAACTTCCTCAAAGGCGACCGCCCGATGGGTATCCGCTACAAAGAAGCCGCCGCTCCTGCCAAACCCGCAGGCAAGGCTGCCGGAAACGTCTTTACTGCTACGGTCGACGGCAAGGCTGTCACCGTTGAAATGAACGCAGCCGGTGATGCCTACACCGCAACGGTCGGCGGCAAGAGTTTCTCCGTCAAGGTTGCTGAAGGTGCCGCTGCTCCCGCCGCCGCTCCCAAAGCCTCCTCCGGTGCCGGTACTGCAGTCAACGCTCCGCTTCCCGGAACCATCGTCAAAGTCATCGCCGAGGCCGGTACTGAAGTTGCCGCCGATGAAACCATTATGATCATCGAAGCCATGAAAATGGAAACTGAGATCAAATCTCCGGTCGCCGGTGTTGTTGCCAGTGTGGATGTTTCCGCCGGAACGGTTGTTGCCGCCGGTGATGTCCTTGCTACTATCGAGGAGAAATAATCCATGAAAACAGCCAAAACATTTCTCTGCGTTTTGGCCGCGACTTTGGCGGTGACTGTCTTCGCCGCCAAAGAGCCGACCATCTGCGCAACCAAAGCGAAAGCCGTCTGCAAAAAGGCGGAGTGCAAACCCTGTGTCGCTCTGCCCGCCGGTTCTGTGCTTCAGAAAGAGTTCAGTGACGATGTTACCCAGTCTTTCAAAGCCCCCGATGGCAGAATTTACCTGAAATATGTCTGGAAGAAGCCCGCGACGGTCTACTCCCTCTACATTCAGGAAAAACAGAAATATTCCTCCGGCCGTGAAATGATGACCATTGCTCCGGAAGGCCGCAGCAAAGGCAAAGTCAAAATGATGCAGCCTGCCAAGGTCGAATTCATCAATCCCGGACTTTATCCCTCCGCGATCATCACCGAAGGTATGATCCTTGCCAAGTTCCTGCCCACCCAGGTCGTTCACGACTCTGTGGATAATGAAACCGCAGAAGGCGGCAAGATGCCCGGCTGGGGCGAAGCCTTTGTCGGTTTGTGGAAGAGTACCGGTATCAGCGATCTGATTTCCCAGGGACAGGGCGACTTCGCCAAGACCTGGAACCTCAGCCTCGGCCGTGTGGTCATGATGCTGGTCGCATTGGTGCTGATCTACCTCGCTATCGTCAAGGAATTTGAACCGCTCCTGCTGCTGCCGATCGGTTTCGGCGCATTGCTGGCGAATATTCCGCTTGCCGGTATCTCCGGTCCTGACGGCTTGCAGGGCATGATCTACAACGTCGGTATCGAAAGCGGTGTTTTCCCGCTGCTGATCTTCATGGGTGTCGGTGCGATGACCGACTTCGGTCCGCTGCTGGCGAACCCCAAGACTGCTCTGCTCGGCGGTGCCGCCCAGTTCGGTATCTTTACTGCTCTGCTCGGCGCACTGGTGCTGACCATGCTGATTCCCGGTATCGACTTCGATCTGAAGGATGCCGCTTCCATCGGTATCATCGGCGGTGCGGACGGCCCGACCTCCATCTTCCTTACCAGCAAACTCTCCCCGAAACTGCTCGGTGCAGTTGCGGTTGCCGCTTACAGTTATATGGCTCTGGTCCCCATCATTCAGCCGCCCATTATGAAACTTCTGACCACCGAAGCGGAACGCAAGATCCGTATGACCCAGCTCCGTCAGGTCAGCAAGATCGAAAAGATCTGCTTCCCGCTGCTCATTACCCTGCTTTGCGCTTTCCTGCTGCCTGATGCCGCTCCGTTGATCGGTATGCTGATGTTCGGCAACCTGATGCGTGAATGCGGTGTGGTGGAACGTCTCAATCAGACTGCCCAGAATGCTTTGATCAACATCGTCACGATCTTCCTTGGTCTGGCGGTCGGCTCCAAACTTTCTGCGGATCAGTTCCTCAGCTTGCAGACGCTGGGTATTCTGGTGCTGGGTGCGGTTGCGTTCAGTATCGGTACCGGTGCCGGTGTGATCTTTGCCAAGATCATGAACCTCTGCAGCAAAGAAAAGATCAATCCGCTGATCGGTGCTGCCGGTGTATCGGCTGTGCCGATGTCCGCCCGCGTGGTCAACAAGGTCGGTCTGGAAAGCGATCCGCGCAACTTCC
>JAFTUS010000127.1 GCA_017466125.1 Lentisphaeria bacterium
ATGGCGGCGAAAGTACAAGCGCAGCGTCGATATTGCCTCGCATGAGGCAATACCACTCGCCGGGAGCGATGCCTCGAAAAAAGAGCGTAGCGTATTTTATCGGGGCGTTGAGCGTACGAAGCATTCCGAAGCCCCTGTAAAAATCAGTCAACCTTTCGTACACAGCCAACATTTTTAAAATTGTTTTTCTCCCCCCGTCTTTTTCAAACGTTATTTTACAGAACCGCCGGGGATGAGAACCGGCGCAAGTTGATCGTAGGAAAATGGTTTTGGATTTGCATCCAAACGTTCTTCCAATGCTTGCAAAAGCACATTTGCCATGTGTTCAACAGGCAGTTTTATGCGGGCGAGCGGCGGAGTCAGATAACCTCCCAGCAGGGAGTCTTCCAGTGATATTACGGACAGATCTTTCGGAATGTTCCACTTTTCGTCCGCCGCAAGACGGTAGATCAGCGAGGCAAAAAAGACGGATTGCGCCAGAACCCCGTTGTATCCTTCGGCAAAAAGTTCACGGATCTCTTTGAAAAAATTTTCTTCCGCTTCGACTGAAAGTTTTGCTTTCGGCAGCAGCACTGTCCGACAGGAAAGTTCCGGAATTTGGGCAAATGTCGAAAGATACCATTGGATCACCGGACGGTTGATGCAGTGGTCTTCAATGCAGAAAATGATTTTACTGCGTTTTGCTTCAAGAAACGCATTTGCACAAATCCGGGTGATCTGCCCGTAATCCAGACGACTGGGAGAAAGATCACTGTCACGGCAGTTGATGATCGTCGGCAGACCATTGTTCCATTTGTAGAGATCCACCCCCTCGACCTGACTTGCCATATTGATTATCCCGGCGATACTGATATTTTTACTGACGGAGCGCAGTATCTGCTGACGGCCGTTCGCATCATGCGGCATGCAGAAAACGGCTGGGAGATACCCTTTGGAATAAAGTTTTTCCTGTATCAAATCCAGCAGCCCCCCGGGAGTCATATAGTAAAAATCATTGACCAGAATTGCAATTACTTTATGCCCCCCTCCCCTGGCTTTGCGCTCACGGGACGGATGATAATTCAGTTCATTCATCGCTTTGCGGACACGCGCTTTGGTCTCTTCGCTGATCGAACGGCGGTTCGTGATACAGTAAGAGACTGTCGCTTTGGAACAGCCCGCCCGCTCTGCGACATCACGCATGGTTACTTTTTTCATTGCATCTCCTGTTTTTTCTTTCAACAGAATACTATACAGTGATCTGCCGGAAATTCAAGTCCGTTCTCAGGATACCCTGCTGTTTTTAAGAGGTTTACGGCCGGAAAACAGAAATGGAACTACTCTATTTTCACTTCCCGTCCGGCGGCGGCTGACTCATAGACACCGTTGAGGATCTTCTGAACGGCAAGTCCCGCTTCTCCCGAGGCTCTCAACGGCTTATCATACATGGCTCCATGTACCCAGTTCCGCAGTTTTTCCCCGAAAAGGATATGCCAGTTCTGCTTGTCCGGCAGATAATTCGGCACGATGTCCACCATGGTCCCCGCCTGATCGGTATAAATAACAGCAGGACTCCACTGACCGCCGCCTTTGGTCCCCATAAAGGTAAAATTCCGCACCTCTTCTTTGACGTGGGCGGCAAATGCCGCTTCGATCTGCATGATGGCTCCGTTTTCAAAGCGTACTTGAGCGATGGCAAGATCTTCCACATTGTTTTTGGTGTGATCCCATTTTCCCCAGACACATTCGGTCTCACAGGGTTTCGTGCCGATATATGACCATGTGTTTGCCGAGACCGCGACCGGCTTCGGCGCACCCATAAATTCATGTGCGACTTCAATCATGTGAACACCGATGTCAATAAGGGGGCCGCCGCCCGAAATCGCCTTGTTGGTGAAGTCTCCCCATGGCGGGATACCGCGGCGGCGCAATGCCTGCACCCGGACATACATGATCTCACCAAGTTCCCCGACATCACGGGCGCGGGTCAGAAAATCGGTCAATTCGCGGTAGCGGTTCTGAAAACCGACCGCTAATTTCACGTTGTTCGCTTTGGCGGCGGCAACCATCTGTTCCGCCTGTTCCACGCTTATTGCCATGGGTTTTTCCACGAAAACGTGGCATCCGGCATTGGCGGCGGCAACGGCGGGGGCGCAATGAACTCCGTTGGGAGTACAGATATCCACGCCGTCCATTTTCACTTCGCGGATCATGACTTCATAATCGGTGAAACACTGTTCCGGAGCAAGTCCGCACTCCTTCCGGACATGTTCCATCCTTTCCGGAATAATGTCGCAGGCGGCGACGATCTCGACTTCCGGAATATCCTTGTAAGCATCGATATGCACTTTGGATATTCCGCCGCAGCCGATTATTCCTATGCGGAAACGTTTCCCGGTATATTCCGCTCTGCTTTCAGAGCCCAGTGATGTACTGTCATCTGCCATAATGACACCTTATTTTTTATTTTCCGGCACTGTCAGCGGCAATTCGCTGAAATGCAGCGGAATATTCATCTTGTATAATTCATCTTTCAAATCCCCGTATTCCAGCGCACGGGGCGAGATATTGTTCTGCTGAACCGCCAATGCTGCGGCAAGTCCGGCGGCCTGCCCGGTAACGGCGGCGGAGGGAATGACACGCATGACTTCCCACGCATCACCGACCGCCCCCATGCAACGTCCGGCAAAGAGCAGATTTTCCGGCCCCTCTTCCGAATAAAGGGAGGAATACGGAACTTCCCAAACCGAACCGGCACGCCGCCAGTCGGCGACCAGACCGATGGAGTCCGGAACTCGCATCCAATCCTCTCCATCGCGCATAACGGTTTTGGCATGTATCGCACAGATCTTGCGGTATTGTGCCATGATCGGCAGTTTTACCGGATAGAGACTCTTGCGGTCGCCCAGACCTTTCTCATAATGATATTGGTAGTACGCCCGCATATAACGGCGGCTCTCCATGATATACTGCGTCACCTGTCTGCCGCTGATGCCGTGGAATTCCAGTTCCGAAAGTTTTTTCTGCGAAAGACCGACCGTTTCCAGCAATTCATCTGAAAAAATCTGTGTCGGATTGCCGTCGCCGTAAACAGCCCCGTAATTCATATCAAAACTGCCGTCTTTGAATTGCAGTACCCATGTGGAAAGGTAATTGGCTGTTGTTTCAAGCGGCATATTGAGGCGGCGGGCAAGCACCGCACTGCCGCTGGCGTCGATAAACTGTTTGGCAGACAGCCGGATGCGGCCGCTCTCATTTTCGATTTCAAGAGCAGTGATCCGGTTGTTTTCCGTCACGGCAGCGCACACAACGGAGTCCAGCCAGACATCGACGCCCGCCTCTTGCAGCATTTCATCCATGCTGAGGACAAAAGCGGCGGGCTGAAAAACGCTGATAAACCGTTTGCGTTCCTGTCCGTTTTTCTCATTCTGCCAATTTTCCGGAATATCGCCCGGACCGTATTTCAAACTGGCACGGAGCAATTCCTCGGTAATACCGAATGAGACCTGCTTTCCGTTGCCGTCACACAAAGGCAGATAGACGTTGATCAGTCCGCTGGTGGCAAGTCCGCCCCACAGGACTGTTTTTTCGATCAGAACGGTTCTGGCTCCGCTGCGGGCAGCCTGGATCGCGGCGGCAACACCGGCGATCCCTCCACCGGCAACAGCAACATCGTATTCGCATTTACTGTTCATAGAAAGCCTCTTTCTCTTCAGCCCCCGAGGGGGCTGTTAAAGAGTTTTTTAAAAAGTGACTGTTTTCTTCTCACTCAGGGCTTTGATGCCGCCCTCCATCAAACGGGTCAGACGATAGCCGCAATCGATGCCGAAAGGATTTTCGGCGTTGTAGAGGACTTCATCGAGCCACAAATCGATGGGTTCTTTCTGAACGGGCAGTTGAGCGATCGGAAAGGTCACTTCGACCCGGTCATCAAACGTGGTTCCGGCTTCGGCATTGAGAGCCTGATTGGAGTGGAGTTTCACATCCAGTTCCACGCCGGGGAGCAGTTCTCTGACTTTATCGAGCAGATCGGCAACAACGTGGATCTCGCCCCGGTCGGAGTCGATGCGGTAGAGGTAAGAACCGGTACGGCCGTAGAGTTCATACATGTACGGAGCATAGAAGGGAGAGGCGGAGGACTCCGCCACACCCAGCGTTCCATTTTTGAAACGGACCATGGCGCATACGTTGTCTTCGATGTCGCGTCCGTAATAGTTGATGGCATTCGCCGAAATATCAAGCGGTTCACCGAAAAGCCAGTCCATCAGATACATCTGGTGACAGGCAAGGTCGATCCATGCGCCGCCGCCGGACACCTTTTTATCGAACCAGTCGGGGGGCAGATCGGTCAGTTTTGAGGCATCCACACCGTTGCGGATACGCGCCATATTCACATCGCCCAGCACGCCGGCATCCATCAGTTTTTTCCCCAATGCAAAAGCGGGCGTGGTGGCACGGATGTAGGCGATGCCGAACTTCACACCGCTTGCTTTGACCGTATCGCAAACTTCTGCGGCATCGGCAGTTGTGAAGGTGAAAGCCTTTTCGGTGAAAATATGTTTCCCGGCTTTTGCCGCTTTTATCATAAGTTCTTTATGCAGATATGTTTCAGAAATGATGCAAACGGCGTCTACGTCATTTCGCTTGAGAAGTTCATCATAGTCTGCAACGAAAGGGACTTCCAGTTTTGCGGCCCATTCGCCGCCCCGCTCCGGACAGGTATCCCAGAGACAGGTCAACTGCGTATCTTCCCGCTTCTGGATCACCGGATAGTAACGGCCGATGTGCGGATGCCAACAGCCGATCAGTGCTACATTCAATTTTTTCATATCAATAAACCTTTCTGCTGCTCTTTCAGAAGACAATGGTACGTTTTTCGGCAAGGGAACGGTTGCCGCCCTCCATCAGCCGGGTCAGCGAATAGCCGCAGTCGATACCGAAGGGATTTTCTTTGCCGTAGAGAACTTCATCGCACCAGAGTTCGATGGGTTCTTTGCACGGGGGCAACTGTGCCACCGGCAGCGTTATGATGGCACGATCGCCGAAGAGGGTATTGGCGGAGGCGTTGTCCGGTTTGGCATAGATGTACTTGACATCCAAATCCACACCGGGCAGCAGCTCTCTGACCCGGTCCACATTTTCCGCTTCCAACTGGAGCTCGGTGCGGTCGGAGTCGATACGGAAAATGTAGGAACCGCGGCGGCCGTAGATTTCATACATATAAGGTGCGTGGAAAGCCGAAGCGGAGGACTCCGCAACGCCCAGCACGCCGTTTTTGAATTTGACCGTCGCACAGACGTTGTCTTCCACATCACGGCCGTAGTAATTGATCGCCGAAGCGGTGATCTCCGCCGGTTCACCGAAAAGCCAGTCCATCAAGTACATCTGGTGACAGGCAAGGTCGATCCATGCGCCGCCGCCGGTGATGTTTTTGTCGAACCAATCCGGCGGAAGCGGAATTTTGGAGGCATCACAGGCGTTGCGGATGCGTGCCATATTCACATCGCCCAGCAAACCGGCATCCATCAGGGTCTTGCCCAGAATAAATGCGGGAGTGGTGGCGCGGATGTAGGCAATACCGAACTTCACACCGCTTGCTTTGACCTCATCGCAAACCTCTTTGGCATCATCCAGCGTCAGGGTGAATGCTTTTTCGGTGAAGATGTGTTTGCCCGCCTTTGCCGCTTTGATCATAATATCCTTGTGGATATTGGTCTCTGCAACAACGCAAACGGCATCGACATCATCACGTTTGAGCAATTCATCGTAGTCAGCCACATAAGGGACATCGAGTTTTGCGGACCACTCTTTTCCCCGTTCCGGACAGGTATCCCAGAGGCAGGTCAATTCGGTATCTTCACGCCGCTGGATCACCGGATAATACCGGTTCACATGCGGATGCCAGCAGCCCGCCAGAGCAACATTCAGTTTTTTCATAACTGTTACACTCCTTTATCTCATTACAGCAGAACTTCTTTTCCGGTTTTGGCGGCGAGCATGATGCCGTCGAGCATACGCTGAACGTAGAGGCCGACTTCACCGGGCAGCAGCAGTTCCGTGCCGGTGGTACAGGCATTGACCCAGTTTTCCAGTTTCTTGCGGAACATATCCGGCCGTCCCTGCGAGGGGAGGTAAACGGGGGTCATATTCATCATGGCACCGAATTTATCCGTGTAGAATTCCGGAGCCTTGTAGACCTGCCACCAGGCACCGCCTTTGGAACCCGTCAACTTGAAGTCGTAAACCAGATCGTCTTTGCACTGGTTGATGTAACTGGTCTCCATCTGGATCACCAGACCGGTATCAAAGGTGATCTGTACCGCCGCGAGATCCTCGACATTGTAGTTTTCGTAATCCCATTCACCGCTGCCGGTAAAAACCTTACCGTTGGCGGGGTCATTGCCTTCGCCGTAGAAGAACGAGGCGGTAATGCGCTTGGGCTGCGGACGGTCACAGACATAGGTCATGATGTCCAGCAGATGAACGGCAATATCCATGATGGGGCCGCCGCCGGGTTCGCGGTAGCAGTAGATGCCGTAGCCGGGAACACCGCGGCGGCGGATCAATGAACCGTGGATGAAACGGAGGTCGCCGAAGAAGCCTTCGTTGCGGGCATTAATGAGCAGTTCCGTTCCGGGGTTGTATTCCTGCTGGAAACCGACCGCCAGTTTGACGTTGGCGGCGTTTGCGGCGGCAACCATCTGTTCTGCTTCTGCGACATTCAGAGCCAGCGGCTTTTCGCAGTACACGTGGCATCCGGCGGCAATGGCATCCATCGCACAGGGGAAATGTTCGTGGTTGGGCAGACAGATATCAACGCCGTCGGGTTTGACTTCAGCGAGCATGGTCTTCCAATCACTGAAAAGGATCTCCTCTGCCAGGCCGAATTTTGCCTGTGCTTTTTTCAGGGCGGCGGGGTCGTGATCGACAGCGGCGACGATCTCGACTTTATCACCGATTTCGCGGAGGGCGGGGATGTGTTCGTTATAGATCATCCCGCAGCCGATGATTGCAACTTTGAATTTCTTTTGTTCAGACATACTGTTCTTCCTCTATGATACGTTTTACAACAAATTCCCGGAATTCGGGAGATAACATAATGAAATAGGCGGTAAAGCCGGTGACACGGACGATCAGATCCGGATATTTTTCCGGATTTTTGCACGCATCACGGAGCATTTTTCCGTCTACGACATTCACATTGATAAGGGTTCCGCCCAGTTCAAAGTGGGTCTTGAAGAGTGCCATAAGACGCCCGACCGGGTCTTCGCAGTTGACGAACGATTTATCCAGTTCCAACTGCAGCGGAGAGGTGTTGCCGAAACCGCACTGCACCGAGGCGACGGCTTTGGCGATGGCGGTGGCAGCCCCGTCTTTGCGGAAACCCGGACAGGGATTGGCACCGTGGGAAGTCGCTTCCCCGGCACGGCGGCCGTTGGGGGTGGCTCCGACGGTTTTCCCGAAACGGAGGGAGTCCGCCCAGGAGAAGAGTCCCGGAATGATCAGCCGTCCTTCCGGCGTATGACGGTTGTTGGGGAAGGAGTCGCAGAAATCCTTTGTCAGCGTGACCGCCCATTCGTCAGCAATGGTTCCGCCATGACCGAAACGGGGGGAGGAACTCAGCAGTTGACGGATCAGTTCGCCATTCTCCTTCTGGAAGTTGCTCTGCACGGCATCCACACACTCCTGCCAGGTGATGCGCTTATCTTCCACGACCTGTTTCTGGATCGCGGCGAAAGAGTCGGCAACGACCGCAAGTCCGGCACCGTCACAGCAGAGGTTGTAGAATTCCAGACCGCCGTGAGATGCGTCACGTCCTTTTTCGATGGGGCCGTAACAGAAGAGGTTGAGGATCAGTTCCGGTTCATTCCTGTACTGGTGCGCCAGGTGGAAATCCAGCCCTTTGGCAATGCAGAGAGCCGCTTTTGCCAGATGTTTTTTATAGCACTCATGAAGGGCTTCGATCGAATAATCTTTCTTTTCGGCGATTTCGTTGAAGGCGACCTCAAAGACTTTCATCATATTGATTTTGACCACGTCGTTAAGGGTGTATTCCCGTCCGGGGATCGCCATCCAGTTGCATCCGACCGCGAGACGCTGTCTTGCCAGTTCTTTGGAGTAACCGTTGCGGCAGAACCCCTCCACCAGAGCGTTGTCGCCGGAGAAACGGGGAAAACCCATATTGTTTTCCAGCAGGATCTCCACGCCGCGGCGGAAAAGTCCTTCGTCCATCTTGTCGTGGACACGGATGGTCAGATTGGCAGTGATTTTAAGCAAGTTGGCTGCTTCAAGGATCAGGTAGGAGATGTGACTGGTCTGATCGTTGCCGTCCTTGTCGGGGCCGCCGACCTGATAGAAGTGGGGGTCGTTGAGCAGCAGACAGGCGATGTAGTAAACCGCATCTTCATCGTCGATCAGCCCGGCGGCTTTATCCCGTTCGTAATAGGGACGCAGAAGTTCGTCCAACTGTCCGCCGGAACCGTCACGGTTGTAGGTGCGCGCCGCCATGTTGCACTGTGCGATCCACTGAACGGCTTCAAGCAGAGTTTCGGGGGGATTATCCACCAGTTTCAAATTGATGCGGCGCATTTCGCCTTTGGATGCCATACCCAAACGGTAGACCCAGTTGCGGATACCTGCGAGCGCATCCAGTTCGGCATTGAGCAGTTCTTCCGCTTCGGCATCGCCTTTGTGGATCGCCAGATATTTTTCCACTTTTTTGACCAGACCGCCCCACCCCAATTCAAGTCCGATGGGATAATCGCGGGAGAAGTGGGCATCTTTGCCGATGCCGTGGGTCAGGTCATAAAGTTCCTGTTCGGCGTGCAGATGAGAGTAGTCCACCGGGAAAGGGGCGAGGGAAAGTTTGTACCCCGCACGCATACGGGACATCATAAACATCCAGCGTCCGGCGATACAGTCATCTTCGTCGATATAGACCGGGTGCGCCTCCATGAGAGCGCGGAAATTTTTAGCCCATGCGTTCACGCCGTAAAACGAACCGTTTTCGTCCACGACCGGGAACTTGAAATTTTTGACAAAATCTTCCGGAGGAAGAACGTAACCGTAATCGTCTTCATCCGCCTTGCCCAGTTTGCGCTGTTTTTCCAGCACCTGGGCTTTTTTCTTTGCCACGAGCCGTTCCAGTTGGGCGGTGTAGCGGGTCATTTTGAATGGTTCCATTATCAAATTTCCTTTCCGTTAAGATAAGTTGTTACACCAGTTGATTTTGCAATATCAGCAAACCGTCTCATCGCTTCTGGACCCAAAGGTTCAAGTGCGCTGCCCCGCTCCGTCATTCCGAGCCGGAGTGCTTTGGCAACGCCGAGCGGGTGATAGGTAAGCAGATCATAATACAGGAGAGACGGCAGTCCGGCGGCAAAAGCCGCCATTTGCCGGATCGTTTCATCATCATCGTTAAATCCGGGGATAACGGGCGTCCGGAGGATCAGGGGTTTGGTGATTTTTTTCAGATGTTCCAGGGTCTGAAGATTGGAACATCCGGTTCCCTGCTGATGTTTCTCCGGGTCAATGTGTTTCAGATCCGCCATGACCAGATCGCAGTATTCAAGCAGAGTATTGAGGGTATTTTCTCCGTACCCGAGATTGGTTTCAATAGCGGTATGGATCCCCAGTTCCCGGCAGCATTTCAGAATTCCGGCGGTAAACTCCGCCTGACAACCGGGTTCGCCGCCGGAGACGGTAACGCCCCCCCCTGAATTTTTGTAGAAGGGCATATCTTCAGCAATATCGTCGATCACCTCATCAACAGTGACGCTCCGCCCGCAGACGGAGAGCGCACCGGGCAGACAGGCCCGGACACAGCGTCCGCAGAGCGAACAGCGGGAATAATCGATAAGGTGTTTTCCATCGGCAAAAGAGTGGACATTACACACGGCGGCACAGCGTCCGCAAAAAAGGCACTTGCTGTTCTCCAGCGAAAGCCGGGGCATGGTTTGCAGAGTTTCCGGATTGTGACACCAGAAGCAGCGCATCTGACATCCTTTCAGAAAAACGACACTCCGGAACCCCGGTCCGTCGTGAACCGACGCATGTTGAATATCTGTAATTATACCATTCATAAAAAGACATATCCTTTTTTGTCTGTTTCAAATATATCTCTGTGAACGGCTATTGCAATGATTTTTTCAGAAAATTTCTCTAATTCTTATTTTGTTCAACAAATGTTCAACAACTGCGCTTCATTTTCCGTTTTTTTTGTGCAGTCTCCCCACATCATCGGAAAGGTTTTACAGAGAAAGAAAACCGGGAATCTTATGAATACAAAACGGCATACAAGAACCTCTGCATACCATAACAAGTTAAAAAAATGAGCGCAAAAATTCCCACAGCAACAAGAGAAAACATTTGCAGAAAAAGGTGGTATCACGCCGGAACATCAACAGAATTCTGCGGAACTCTTTTCCGGAAACTCCGGAACTTCGCATCGTATAAGCAAAAAACAACAGCGAACGGGTTTCGTACTCCTTCAGTGCATGTTGAGATGCCGGAAATTCCCCCGCGAATACAGGCAGAATATCCCGGTTTGCCAGATGAACAGCAACAATATTATGGATATATTGCGGCGAGTAACTGCCCGCAGAGAAATGTTCCAGCAGAATTTCAGAAGTAACAGCGATTTTCCAGCCGTGACGCAGAAGTTGCAGAGAAATATCAAGATCGTAACCGTGAAAACCGCTCAAGCCGGAGTTGCCGAAAGAAACCTCACTGAAAACGCTCCCGCGAAATGCCATAAATACACCGTCGATCACGGTGACCGGATAAAGTTCCCTGCCGTCAGTCACGGTACGATCCGACACTCTTTTCCCGTCCGGAGTATGCTGGATGATATTGATACAACGCTCACAACAGGGCGGAGCCGTCATCCAGCCGCCGGGCGAACGGGGGTGCGCCGAACCTCCGGCAACTCCGACGGCTCCGAGCTGCGAATGTTCCGCAAAATATTTTTCCAGTAAATCCCCCCAGTTTTCCGTGCAAAAGCAGATATCCTGATGACAGAATACCATGATTTCAGATTGAATTTCCCCGGTCAGTTTTTTGTAGGCAGAAAAAATATCATACTCACCATTGCGGTTATCCAGCCCGACAAGCCGATACTCTCTGCCGCAACTTTTCCGGATGTCGGCAGATAATTTTTCAAATTGCACCGGATCGGTGTAACAAACGGCGATCCCTATCACTTTGCCCTCCCTAATAAAGGCAGACGCAGAAAGAGACTCCATGCCCGCAAATCGGCGGCGTTCTCCGCAACTGCTTTTATGTTCCAGCGGAAAAATTCCGCATACCGTTTCTGTTGAGCGCAAAGATAGGCAAGTCCGTAATAATGTTTTGCAAGCGCATGACGGCGGGCTTTTTTTTCGCCGGAAGAAATAACATTCTGCCGTTGCAGAACTTTTATTCCGGCAAGATACATCCGCTCCACATTATTGCTGGCATTGCTGTCATGCAGACGGTAACGCACCAACTTTTTTCCGGTATTGGTAAAAGGGAAATGACGTGCCAGACGCAAATAAAAATCCCAGTCATCGCAAGGTTCACAGGCGGGATCGAACCGGAGTGCATATTTTTCAAGACAGGATTTCCGGACCATCACGCAACTGGCACTGTGGATTTTATTCTGCCGCAGCATGATTTCAAAGACATTGCCGCAAACAAGTTCATAATCCGGAATTTTCATATCCGTACTACCGAAACTTTCCACCGGAGAATAGACCAGAGCCGCCTCTTTGTTCTCATCAAGCAGTTCCACCTGCCGTTGTAATTTTTCCGGCAGCCAGATATCATCATGATCCAGAAAGGCGAGATATTCGCCTTGGGCCTCTTCGATCCCCCGGTTGCGTGCCCCCGCAATACCGGCATTGGACTGCCGGATAAACCGGATAAGGGGTTC
>JAFTUS010000128.1 GCA_017466125.1 Lentisphaeria bacterium
ACGCTCTTTTTTCGAGGCATCGCTCCCGGCGAGTGGTATTGCCTCATGCGAGGCAATATCGACGCTGCGCTGGGACTTTCGCCGCCATTTTAAGGCGGCGACCAGCGTTCCGCCGCTGGATCACGTCCGGGTACGACCCGGAGCGGGGTACGCGCTGCGCGCGGATTTTTTTATCAGTCTATGTTTAGTACACAGCCAAAAAATGGTAGCCCGGGCGGGAATCGAACCCACGACCAACTGCTTAGAAGGCAGCTGCTCTATCCTCTGAGCTACCGGGCCATGACGTTACATAATATCGTTCCACTTTGACGTTTTGTCAAGTTCTTTTCTGAAAAATAGCAGGTTTTCGTTTGAAAAATCTGTTTTTTAAGGTATATTGATGCAAAATACAGAATAAAAGGGGAGTCGGTTTTTATGGAAAAAGTTTTTTGCGGATTATGGATCAATGAGGGGAAGTTCATGTTCAAATCCCCCGGTTCGGTATCTGCCGCTCCGTGTTTCCGGAAAACGTTTGATGCCGGGAGTTTCAAAAGGGCCGTTGTCCGGCTGTGCGGCCTCGGGTGGCATGAACTTTATGTCAACGGTCAGAAAGCCGATGACAGAGTTCTTGCGCCGAACGTTACGCAGTACGATAAAAGAGTCTCTTACATCGATTACGATGTTTCAAAATTGATCCGGCAGGGGAAAAATGCCGTTGCGGTCATTCTCGGCAACGGATGGTACAATTATGATTTTGCCCATTGGGAGCTGGAAAAAGCCCCGTGGCGCGATTGGCCGAAACTCTGCTGCGATATCCTGATCGACGGCAGACTTGCCGCAAGATCCGACCGCAGTTGGAAGTTTCATCCCGGTCCCGTCACATACGATGCCCTGCATGGCGGGGAAAGTTATGACGCCAGACTGGAGATTCCCGGTTTCGCTTCTCCCGGACTGGATGACTCCGCATGGCAGAATGCCGCAGTCTGTTTCCCGCCGCCCGGCATCCCTGTCCCCGAAGATTCAGAGCCTTGCAAGGTCATGCAGGAACTCCTGCCGGTCAGCGTTTTTGAACTCAATCCCCTCAAACATATTTACGATTTCGGCAAAAATATTTCAGGATGGTGCAAAATCACTGTCGAAGGCCCCGCCGGGGCAACGGTCGTTCTCGAATATGCGGAACAACTCCGGCAGAACGGCGATATCACAAATGACGAAAACGGCATGTATCTGAAAAACGGAAGATTTCAGAAAGATACTTATACTCTGAAAGGAGACGGCATTGAAGTATTCCAAGTCCGTTTCACCTATCATGGGTTCCGCTATGTCTCCGTATACAGCACTGCGGCGGTGAAAATTCACTCTGCTGTTGCACAATTTGTCCATACTGCTTTCGCTTCTGCCGGAGAATTTGTTTCTTCCGATGAGACGCTTACTGCGCTTCAGGCAATGACCCGTCAGAGTTATTGCTCCAACTTCGTCGGCATCCCCACGGATTGTCCCCACCGTGAGAAAAACGGCTGGACCGGCGACGCCAACCTTGCCTGCCGCACCGGATTGTGGAATTTCAAGGCAGAAAACGCTTACCGGCACTTTGTCCGTATGCTTGCCGATACCCAGCGGCCGTCAGGACAACTGTCCTGTATTACTCCCACCGGCGGCTGGGGCTTCAACTGGGGCAGCGGGCCGGCGTGGGACAGTATGCTTTTTGAAGGCGTGGAACAACTCTGGCTTTTCTGCGGCGATACCGCTTTTATCGAAGAGATGTACGAACCGATGAGCCGCTATCTGGATTACTGTTCCGGCATGGCAGAAGACGGCATCGCCCGTTTCGGACTCGGCGACTGGTGTCACTGGGATGACCGGAGAGCCGAAAGCGCAGAATTGACTTCCACCGGTTACTACTATGCCGATGCGCTGCGCATGAGTACCTTTGCCGGAATTCTCGGCAAAACGGCAGATGCCGCCGCTTATCGGGAACTTGCCGGGAGCATACGGCAGAGTTTTTTGCGGGAATTTCATCACAGCGACGGTTCTTACGGAAAAAATGTAATGACGTCACTGGCCGCCCCCCTCTTTTTCGGACTTGCCGGAGAAGACGCCGCCGTGACCGCGCGTCTGCTGACTGAAACGGTACGTGCCAATGACCATAAGGCGGATTTCGGTATTCTCGGTGCGAAATTCATTCCCCGTGTGCTTGCCGATTACGGTTATGCCGATGATGCGTTCAAGGTCATTACGCAGCCGGAGTGTCCCGGCTGGGGGTACTGGGTGCGGAAAGGAGCCACCACTCTTTGGGAACACTGGGACGGAGTTTATTCGCAAAACCACATCATGTTCGGTGATATTTCTGCGTGGATGTTTGAATATCCCGGCGGTTTGCGCCCCCGTCCGGACGGAGCCGGATTTAAGAAGTTCGACATAAAGCCGCATTTTATTTCAGGGTTGAAGCAGTGCAAAGTTCAGTATTCCGCCCCGACAGGAGAGATTTGTTTTGAGTGGAAACGCTCCGGCGGAAAAATTAAGTACAGTTACTCCGTTCCTGCGGGAAGTTCTGCCGTACTTGCTCTCCCCGGAAAAGAACCTGAAACCGTAACGGGAAAAGATCACCGTTTTTGGGAAGAATAAATATAGAACGCGGTGTCCGTACTGTTCCGGTCAGAATTTCACCGTCAGCGGAGAAGCCTGCTTTTTGCCGTTGACCATATATTCCGCACGGACGGCGGTGCGGTCATCGTTGAAATACAGAAAAAACAGTTCCATAAGTGCGGGAACTTTTACGGATTTGACCATTTTCCCGTTTCGCCAGCAGACCAGTTGGCGGTTGCCTTCGCCGTTGAGGATCAAGCCGCATCCGGCGGCGGCATCTCCGCACGTGATGCCCGGCAGCAGTTGATAGCGGGTCGTGTCGTTCCACGCACTGCCCTGATGCAGTTTCAATTCAACGGGAGTTGCGGCGAAACGGTCGGTGAAGGGAAGTTCTTTCAGGGCATCAAAACTTGCCCGTCCTTCCCGGCTGCACGACCAATATAAAATCCGGTCGAAAATCAAAGAGGAGGAGCGCATGGAGGATTCCAGTGCCGCCGCCTCTCCGCCCTCATTGCGGAGCGGACGGAACATCTCTTCCTGATAGAATTTCTGCCACTCCGTTTCGGCGGCGACAGCGGCGGCGCGTTCTTCGGGGGACATCTCCTGCAATCTGCTTTCAAACAGGGTAAACAATTCCGCCTCACGGAGCGTTGCTGAGGCTATGGCATACAGATTGCGTTCCGCCGCTGTTTTAGCCAGTTCCATGCGTCCGTTGAGAAAGTCCACGCTCTGGCGGCAGACGGCGGCGGAAAACAGCGGACGGGTCGCGGGCATGATGCAATCCGCAACGGCGGGAGGTTCCGTTTGCGGAAGCTCTTTGACCGCAGTTGTTTTGCGGGGGAAAAAATAACCGGCGGCAAACGCAATGCCGGCAACCGTAATAAGCAAAATAATTTTTTTCATGATCCGATCCTCGATTTCAGTTACATAATATACCACCGGAATAAACATTTTTCAATAAAAAAAGTATACTGCGTTTGCAATCTGCAACCAATTAAGATATATTAAGTTTCAACCTCAAACCAAAAAAGAAGGGATTTTATTATGGTAAAGAAATTATTGTGTGCCGGATTGCTCTGCATGCTTATTTGCGGCAGTCAGGCTGCCCCTCAAACCAAGGCTCCGGAAAAAGCAACCGGCTTTGATGTTGCCAAATGCACTCTTCTGGGAAAAACGCAGCAGAATAAATTTCTCTATGCTCCCGGTGAAGAGATGGTGTTTCTGGTCGAATTTGATGCCGGAAAACAGAGTATCCCTGAAAAATATACTCTGCGGATCGACCGTTTCGGCGATGACGGATTGAAAAAAACAGAGAAGTTCGATCTCGCCAAAGTTACCGCTCCCGTCCGCTTCACAACTTCAGCTTCCAAACCGGGGTTCGTCCGTATCATCGCTTCGATCCGCGATGAAAAAGGCAAGAAAATCGGCAAAGCACAACAGACTTTTGAAGGCGGTGCCGGTGTGGAAATCGATAAACTCAAACCCGCCGCCCAAGAACCCGCTGACTTTGATGCTTTCTGGGCAAAGCAGAAAAAACGTCTGGATGCCGTTCCGGTCAAAGCCGAACGGAAACTGGTTTCCAAACCGGATGCCCCGGTGCTGGTCTATGCGGTCAAAATCGACTGTGCCGGTCCCCGTCCCGTTACCGGTTATATGACCGTTCCGGCGAATGCAAAGGAGAAATCCATGCACATTCAGGTCAACTATCAGGGATATGGTACCGGCGTGCAGAAACTCCCCCCCGCCAAAGACAAAAGCAAAATCATTTTTACGGTCAATGCGCACGGTTATGAGTTCGATCAGAGCAAGGAGTATTACGCTGATTTCTTCAGCAAGATCAAATCCAACGGCAAAGGATACGCTTTTGACCCCAAACAGAACAGCGACCCCGAACAGGCCTATTTCAACGGTATGGCTCTGCGTGTCATGCGTTCTTTGCAGTACGTCAAATCTCTGCCCGAATGGAACGGCAAAACACTTGCCGTTGCCGGTGGAAGTCAGGGCGGATTGCAGACCATGTGGGCGGCCGCGCTGGATAAAGATGTGACCGTCGCATTCCCCAGTGTTACCTGGTGCTGCGACCTTGCCGGTCACAGCAAGATCAAACGGCTCAACGGCTGGCGTCCCCGTTACGTTCCGGCTCTGGATTACTACGATCCGGTCTTCCACGCCCGCCGCATCAAATGCCGCGTCAATATCACCCGTGCCGGTCTCGGTGACTACGTCTGCCCGCCCTCCGGTCTGGCGATCAGTTACAATGAGTTGAAATGCCCGAAGAACATCGAGTGGGTGCAGGGTTCCACGCACGGTTATGTGCAGAAGGGGGCTCAGCGGTTCAAGATGAGTTCCGGAGCCGGGAAGTGATGTTTTCAAACAAACGGGGTCGCATGGCCCCGTTGTTTTTTTTAAAAATATATTCTCTTCCGTTTGCTTTTGCAGAAAAACTGTTGTAGATTATACAAACGTCGGAACCGTTAATCATTGAGGAGGTCAAAATGGGCTTGAGTCTTACTGAAATTTTAATTATTTTTGTCGTGATCCTGCTGCTTTTCGGGGCGAAAAAACTGCCGGAACTGGCACGTTCCCTCGGCCGTGCAAGTTACGAATTCAAAAAAGCCAAAGAGGATATCCTCAAAGAGACCAGAGAGTTGGCGGATGCTTCCGAAAAAGCGGCAGAGCAAGAGGATAACTCCGGGAAATAAGGTCTCCGCATGGAAGAGATGCAGGACATCAGGTTTCTGGAACATCTGGAACAACTGCGCCGTGTGCTGATAAAAATACTCGGCTTTACGGCGTTTGCGGCTCTGCCCTGCTGGTTTCTCGCTCCGTATATCCTTGATTTTCTGCTGTCGTATGCTGCTCCGGCGGGGTTCAAACTGCACTATTTTTCTCTGATGGAACCCTTCCTTGTCCGCTTGAAGATCACCTGTCTGCTGGCTGTGGTCATCACATTGCCGCTGAACGGATTTCTGCTGTGGAACTTTATCGCACCGGGGCTGTTGGAGGATGAACGCAAAGCGGTTCGCGGGCCTGCGGTCTTTATGGCTCTTCTGGCGTTGGGCGGAACTGCGCTCTCGGCATTTCTGGTCATTCCGGCATTGATCCGTTTTTCGCTCACCTTCGCCGGAGAGAATATGCAGCCGGTCATCGGCATCGGTGATTTTACCGATCTGGTTTTGACGGTACTTCTGGCGGGTATGATCCTGTTTCAGTTCCCCGTCGTGTTGTATTTTCTGCTGTGGCTCGGCATATTGGATGTTGCCGCCGTGAAAGACAAACGGCCGTTGATGATCGTTCTGATTTTCGTGGCGGCGGCGGTGCTTTCGCCTCCGGATGCTTTCAGTCAGATCGTACTGGCGGTTCCGGCGTGGCTGTTGTTTGAATTGAGTTTATGGTTCTTTTCCAGGCGTTTTGCCGCAAGAGACCGTTCGTATGATGAAATTTACAAAGATATTGAATAAGGAGGTTTTATGGATCGCCGTGATTTTCTGAAAAAGACCGTTTCCGCCGCTCTGCTCGGTGCTGTGGCAAAATTTACCGGAAACCTTCATGCGGCTCCTGCCGTCAGCGGGGAGAATTCAACGGGTGTGCCGGATATCGTTGCTGTGCGCGGCGGTACTCCCGCAGAGATGTTCAAACGCGCCATCGCCGAACTCGGCGGAATGGAAAAGTTTGTCAAAAAAGGACAGACCGTGACCGTAAAACCCAATATCGCCTGGGACAAGACTCCGGAAATGGCGGCGACCACCAATCCCGAACTGGTTGCAGCCATTGTCAAGGCCTGTTTTGAGGCGGGGGCTGCCAAAGTTCAGGTTTTCGACACCACCTGCAATGCGTGGAGTGCCTCCTACAAGAGCAGCGGTATTCAAGCTGCGGCGGAAAAAGCCGGGGCGGTCGTTGTCGGCGGGGATACCGCCCGTGACAGAAATTACCTCAAAGAGTATTACCGTGAAACCCCCGTCCCCCGTGGGAAAACGCTGAAAAAAGCCGATGTCCACAAGTTCGTTCTCGACTGTGATGTGCTTATCAATGTACCGATTTTGAAAGTTCACGGCGGGGCAGTCATGACCTGCTGTATGAAAAATCTTATGGGGATCGTTTCCAAGGAGTATCACCAGTATTTCCACCGGAAGGGGTTGAACCAGTGTATCGCAGACTGCTGTTCCATCCGTCCGCCGGATTTGAACATCGTCGATGCCTTCCGCGTCATGCACAAGCGCGGACCCCGCGGCGTGGATGAAAGCGATGTCAAGCAGCTGGGCTATCTGCTCGCCGGACGGGATATGGTTGCGCTCGACTCTGCCAGTGCCGCCATGCTCGATCTGAAACAACGCCGTATCGGACACATTTCCGCCGGGGAAGCCCTCGGGCTCGGTACGCGAAAACTCAAAGAACTGAACATCAAACGGATCACGCTGTAAAGAAAAGATGAAACGCAAACGGAACATCTTCAAACTTTTTCGCATGTTCACCGCAGCGGCAGTGCTGACGGCATTTGTTCTGCACCTTGCCGGTATCGTGCGGATACCCGGCATTTTCCGGACACAGGCGGCACCCGATCTGCTTTCGTTTCTGAGTGATTTTTCACTTGGTGCCGGAGCGGCACTGCTGATTATTTTACTGCTGACGGCGATTTTCGGGCGGATATACTGTTCGGTACTCTGTCCGTTGGGGATATTACAGGACGTGATGAGCCTTTTCCGTTTCCGCCGCCGTTACCGTTATGCCGGGTGGAAAAAATACATCCGCGCTCCGTTTTTCTGGCTCGTTGCGGGGTTGGCATTGGCGGGATTTATGCTGCCTTTGACTTTGCTTCTGCCCTCGTCGCTTTTTGTCAGCATATTCAATGCTTCCGGCGGGGTGGAGGTTGTCCGTCTCGGCTGGGCGGCACGCATTACCGGGTATGCGGTAAGCGTACTTGTCTTTTTTGCCGTTTTGTGGAAAGGGCGGATCTTCTGCAATACGCTCTGTCCGGTCGGGGCGGTTCTGGCGTTTGTCGCCCGCCATTCCCGATACCGGATCTCTCTGGATACGGCAAAATGCGTCCGCTGCGGGGCTTGTGAAAAGGTCTGCAAAAGCACTTGCATCAATGCCGCAGAACAGCGGGTCGCAAACGAAGAGTGCGTTATGTGCATGAACTGTATCAGCAGTTGTGCGTTGGGGGCGGTTTCCGTGGAAAAGAAGAGTTCCAGCGTTGCCGGAATTCTGCCGGGACGCCGGGATTTTCTGCTTCAGACAGGTGCGCTTGCCGGGGGCGTGATCGCCGGAAGTGCGGCGAAACTCAGCGGCAGGAAATCACCGGTTCCTGTTATGCCTCCCGGAGCGGGAAATCCGGATCGTTTCACCGCCCGCTGTGTCGGATGCGGATTGTGTATTTCCGTCTGCAAAGGGAACGTGCTGCGCCCCGCTCTGACGGAGTACGGTCTGCGCGGATTTCTTCAGCCGGTGCTTGATCCCTTCAAGGGAGCGTGTGACTTCAACTGTTCCGCCTGTTCCAACGTTTGCCCCTGCGGTGCGCTTTCGCCCCTGCCGTTAAAGGAGAAGCAGCGTACCCGCATCGGTTTGGCGGTCTACAAAAAGGAACTCTGCGTCGCCTATAAGAACGGCGAAGACTGCGGAGCCTGTGCCGAACATTGTCCGGTAGGCGCATTGGAGATGATCGAATACCGCGACACCATGATCCCGCAGGTCAATACCGCCCTTTGCATCGGCTGCGGGGCATGTCAGAATATCTGCCCCGTGCGTCCCGAAGCCGCAATCATGGTAAACGGTGTGGCAACACAGACACTTGTGGAAAAACCGAAAGAAACAGAGAGCAAATCCCTTTCTGCGGAAGAGGATTTCCCTTTTTAACAATCAAAAATAAGGATAAAAAATGAGTTTTGAAATTTCTCCCGATTGGGAAATGGAAGAGTGGTACGGTTTCAAACGGTACAAGTTTCAGTTTGAAAACCGTCTTGCCTGGGTCGCTGTGCCGGAAACTCCCGCCGGAGACGGCCGCTTCAGCTGGTGTGTGCAGTGGGCGGAGGCGTTTGTTCCGCGCGTCGGCACTCTGGAACTGTTGAAAAATGGTTATTATCACGTTCATATCGACATATTTGACACCAAAGCCAGCCCGGAAGGGGTTGCGGTCATGGGGCGTTTTCACGACTGGCTGGTCAGCCGCGGACTCTCGAAGAAAGCCAATCTGATCGGTATGAGTTGGGGCGGCTTCATCTCTCTGCGTTACTCCGGGACTTATCCGGAACGCATCGCTGCGATCTACCTCGATGCGCCGGTCTGCAATGCGGCTGATCCCGAAGCCTGTGCCGCCGACCGGGTGAAGGACATCTGCGGACAGTTCGGACTTTCAGTGGAAGAGTTGAAAATCTCTCCCCTCAATCCGCTCAACAATCTGAAATTTCTCGTTGAGTACAACATTCCGCTTTTTATTGCCACGGGCGAAGATGATCTGGTGGTCAAAGTTGATACCAACATCAATCTGGTGGTTGCGGAATTGGAGCGTCTGGGGAAGAAGTACACGATCGTCCGTCGTCCGCTCTGGGGGCATCATCCGCACGGATTTGATGATGTCATGCCTCTATTGAAATTTCACAATGACAGCCGCGTGTAACTGCAAATGGAATATTTCAGCGATCTGACCTTTGCGCTCTGGGGAGAGGCTCTTAAAACCACTGTTGAGACGCACAATTATCCGTCATATTACGGATTGCAGTATATCCATGCCGGGTCGTGCATTTTGCGTATCAACGGCGGACGGGAATACCATTTGTCCGGTCCGGTGGCGTTTCTGACCAATCCGGCTTACTACTATGAATACAGCAGTTTGCCGGAGAGTCCCCGCCATCACATCTGGTGCTGTTTTTACGGCGAACGGGTGGAACGGATGATCGGCGGCGGTCTGTTTGCCGACAGTTTGAAAAATCCTTTTTTCTCCGTTCAGGAGCCGGAAAGTTTTCTGCGCCAGTTCCGCGAACTTTGCGATCACGCCGCATCCCCGCTTCGTGCGGAACGTGCGGTCATGAGTCTGGAAAATCTGCTGTTTCAACTTCAAGCGGGGTCGATCAAAAATGACGATAAAATTTCTTACAACGGTTATTTTGAAGCGATCCTTGAAGAGATCGGCAAGGAGCCGCTGAAAGAGTGGAATTTTCAGAAAGAAGCACAGAAACTTTCCATCTGTCTGAATTATTACAACCGTCTTTTCCGGGCGCATTGCAGAACGAGTCCGCATCAGGCGGTTTTGACTTCACGCCTGCGCTTTGCCGCCCGCCAGTTGGTGGAGACCCGCTGTAAAATATACGAGATCGCCGAAATGTGCGGATTTTCCAATGAGTTTTATTTCTCCCGGCTGTTCAAGCAGTATTATGCGATTTCTCCCCAGATGTATCGGGATGAATTTTCATATACGGAGACAAGGGATTTATGAGATTGCATTTTTTGCAGAGCGGATACATCCGCACATGGCGGCATCTGCTGGTGCGCCGTGCGCCGGAGGGGGAACGCTTTACTGTGCCGATCCCCTTTTATCTTATTGAACACGGAAAGTACAGAATTCTTTTCGACACCGGGCAGCGGCGGCCGGAAAAGGAGCAGTCTCCTGATGAACCGTTCATTATTGAAATGGAGGAGTCCGACCGGGCGGTGAACCAACTGAAAAAACATGGTATCGCGCCGCAAAGCATTACGCACATTATTCTGTCGCACAGTCACGGCGATCATGTTGACGGGCTGCCGGATTTTCCGGAACTGCCGTGTTTCATTCAGAAAAACGAGGCGGTTTCTCCCGGCGGTACTGCGCTGCTGAAAAAAAATCCGTCCGCAAAGTGGCATATCGTTGAGGGCGATCACGATTTGTGCGGAGACGGCAGGATCATTCTTCTGGCGACAGGAGGACATACGCCGGGGCATCAGTCGCTGCTGCTGACTTTGGACAATGGGGAAAAGCTCCTGCTTGCCGCCGATGCCGCCTACACGGAAACTGCATTGGAACAGTATCCGCTTGATGACGCAGAAAAAAGAGATCCTTACTGGCAGAGCATTGCCCGCTTGCAGGAGTTCCGCCGACAGGGGGTGCGGGTGATCCCCGGGCACGATCCCGAAACGTGGGAAAAATTGCAAAAACGGTGAATTTTTGACAAATTTTTATAAATAACTTGAAACTGTCCGTTTGAGGTTGTATATTTAAGACAACGTTTGGGGTGCCGCGGCATGGGGCCGTCGGCTGAGAATATACCCATAGAACCTGATCCGGGTAATGCCGGCGTAGGAAATCATAAGCGTTGTCTTTTTTTGTGCGTTTGGGTTTCCTGCTTCAGAGAAAGAAAGGGAAACAAAAAATGTCACACTCTGTCGAAAACACAATTTCTGCCGCTATCATCAAAAGTTTTTCAGGAAAGTTTCTGGATAACCTTGCGCTCGATGTCGCCATCGTCGGCGGCGGACCTTCCGCACTGGTCGCTGCGAAAACGCTGGCGCAGAACGGATTGAAAGTCGCCATTTTTGAACGGAAACTCGCTCCGGGCGGGGGAACGTGGGGCGGCGGTATGCTCTTTAATGAAGTGGTTGTTCAGGATGAAGCACTGGAAATTCTGGATGACTTCAGCATCGGTCACAAACCCGTGGAAGATGCTCCGGGGTATCATACGCTTGACTCGGTCGAAATGGCAAGCGGACTGATTTTCGGCGCATTGAAAGCCGGAGCAAAGATGTTCAACTCCGTCAGTGTCGAAGATATTATTTTCAAAGAAGGCAAAGTCGGCGGACTGGTCATCAACTGGACTCCGGTGGAACGGCTCGGTATGCACGTTGACCCGCTGACCGTTACTGCCGATTGCGTGCTTGACGGCACCGGACACCCCAGCGAAATCATCAACCTTGCCGTAAACAAAGCCCATATCTGTCTGAATACAGAAAGCGGCGGCATCATGGGGGAACGTCCGATGTGGGTGGACAGCGGCGAAGCCTCCACGGTCGCCAATACGCAGGAGTATTTCCCCGGGCTTTTCGCTTGCGGTATGAGCGCGAACAACGTTGCGGGCGGTTATCGTATGGGACCGATTTTCGGCGGGATGCTGCTCTCCGGACGCAAGGCGGCAAAGTTGATCATGGAGAAACTTCATGCATAAATGTTTTGAAGAACGGCAGCGGGCGTTTGAGGCGGCGCGGGGCGTTTATCCGGTCATTACCGGGGAGTTCTGCACCGGACGCTCCCAAATTGAAGTTGCGGAACGTGTTTTATACGGCGGGGCAAAAATCATCCAGATCCGTGAAAAAGAGATGGCGGATGCCCCGTTTTTTGAACTGGTTTCCGCCTGCCGTGAACTGACGTGGAAATACGGGGCTCTTCTTATTGTCGATGACCGTGTCGATATTGCTCTGGCGGCCCAGGCGGACGGGGTTCATCTGGGGCAGGAGGACATGCCGTTTGAAGCGGCGCGCAAAATCGCTCCTGAACTGCTGATCGGCATTTCCACCCATAATGAAGAAGAAATGCTTGCGGCTCAATCTCTGAAGCCGGGGTATATCAACATCGGTCCGATTTTTCCGACCGGCACGAAAAAAGTGGGTTATCCCACCGTTGGAAATGTCGAACTTGCCCGCCTGATCCCGTTGGTAAAAGTGCCGTTTTCGGTTATGGGGGGCATAAAATTCCATCATCTCGGCGAACTGCATCAACTCGGCGTGAAACACGTTGCCGCTGTAAGTGCCTTTACACAGGCGGAAGACCCCGCCGAAGAGGTCTTCCGCTGGCAGACGGTGTTGGAAGGGTAAATAGGGTAAATGGTGTCGGGGGAGAAAGGGAAACCTTTTTGAAAAAAGGTTCTCCCTTTCTCCCCCGAACC
>JAFTUS010000129.1 GCA_017466125.1 Lentisphaeria bacterium
TCCAGCCTTGTCGCGGCGTAGTTTTACGAAGACGGAGGCGGAACGCTGGTCGCCGCCTTAAAATGGCGGCGAAAGTACAAGCGCAGCGTCGATATTGCCTCACATGAGGCAATACTACTCGCCGGGAGCGATGCCTCGAAAAAAGAGCGTAGCGTATTTTATCGGGGCGTTGAGCGGACGAAGCATTCCGAAGCCCCTGTAAAAATCAGTCAACCTTTCGTACAGAGTCTTTTGATTTAAGGCGACTGTAAAACAAAACGCACCCCCCTGAAATGGCAGTGGTGCGTTTGTTTTGCAAAACACAGTTGGTTATGGAGATGTTTTTTATCCGGAATGTGACGTTAATTCAGTGCTTCCGGCGGGGAGTGTAACTATTTTTCCGTCCGGCAGAAAGAGTTCCGTTTCCTGCGGAACTTTAATGCGGTACTCTATGCCGCTGGCAGTTCTCTGCCAGTGCAGTTCATGATCACGGTGTTTCATACTGAAAGAGTCCAAGTTCTTGAGCGGTACCGGTTTCAGGGTGATTGCTCCTGCATTGAAATTCAGACCTCCCGGATATTTGAAAAGCCATGCGTCCACATCTCCGTACATGATATGATTTCTTGAAGTGTCGCCTTTGTAAATCCCCCACATCGAAACTGCTCCGCGGTCGATGCACTCAAAAAAGCCCGGATAGTCAGGACGGGTGATGATCCGGAACGCCGTTTCTGCGTAACCGGCATCCGCCAGCGCACGTGGAACCGTTTTATTTCCGACAATGCCGTACTCCGGCAGATAGTTCCGTTCCCGTACCAGTTGGTCGAGGCGTTCGGCGGTCAGTTGCCGTTCATCCTCCGGGACGAGATTGAAATAAAGTGCTGTTCCGTAAGCAGTAAGACGGTCTCCGTAGTTGCCGGGAGCCAAGCGGAATTTCCGATTGAACGCCGAACGTACTTTCCGGGAATGTTCCCTGAAACAGATTTCATCCGCTTTGAAACCAAGCAATCCGGCAAAACGTACCAGCGTCATCAGATTTCCGTAGTGATAGGCCGTAACGACAAGGGAGGTCGATACGATGTTTTCCTTATCAAAGGCGGCCCAATCCCCCAAGCCGAAGTGAAGCAGATATTCGTCCTCCCGGAGGAGTGCGTATTCCAGATATTTTTTCATAGCCTGATACCCGCGTTCGATACCGCGGATATCTCCGGTATAGTCATAGATGTTCTGTGCGATGATAAATAATGCACCGTCCCAAACCGGACCGTTTCCCCAGTTGAAGCCCCAACCAGCAGATGGTACGATACCGGGCAATTGTCCGTCGGAGCGTTGAGCATCTGCAATGGAGTCCAGCCATTGCAAGTAGGCTTCTGCCGCATCGTAGTTGCATAATCCCAGTTCGGAAGCAAGGTGGGCATCGGCGAGCCAGCCGTTCTTTTCCCGGTGGGGACAGTCCGTGGGTATGCCGGTAAAGTTGCTTAAATAGGAACGGCGGCAGTTTTCGTGAAGTATATTCAGTTTCCTGTCGGAAGTTTTGATATTGCCGATTTCCTCAAAAGCAGTACAGACAAAACAGCCTTCCAATTCAAAGGGGGCTGTGACACCGGAAAGTTGAACGTACTGAAAACCGTGGTAGGTGAAACGGGGTTCGTAACACTCGATGCCGTTGCCGGAAAAGATGTAATCATCCTGTTGAAAACGCTTCTCGTGAACGTGTTTGCGGATATGTTCGATATCGACCCTGCCGTCGTCGTAAATCCTTTCCCCGTAGAGCAGAGTTATTTTTTCTCCGGTCTTACCGCTTGTTTTTACGTTGACCCAGCCGGTGAAGTTGATGCCGAAATCGGCGGTGAAAACTCCGGGGGCGATCTCTTTGACCGAAACGGGTTTGAGCCGTTGCACGACCCGGCAGGGCGGCATCGTCTGTTCGCAGAGGATACCGCCGGGGCCGTGGGTGCATCGAACCTGTTTCCAGTTGCTGTCATCGAAATCATTGCTGTTCCAGTTGGGTTGTTCCAGGCGGGCATCGTACACTTCGCCGCAACGGAGTTCATCATAAATGACCGGGCCGGGGGCGTATTTCCATGTTTTGTCTGAAACAAGAATACATTTTTTATCTGTTTCCAGTTCAAAACGGAGTTTCGGATAATCCCTCCACGGGGCTTTGTCAAAATGCCAACTGTCGCAGGCAAAAGCGTTGTACCAGCCGTTACCGAGCATGACACCGATGGTATTTCTGCCCTTTTGCAGAAAACCGGTCAAATCATAACGGACGAACAGGGCGCGTTTGTCGAATTGGGTCGGAACGGGGTCAAGCACATGATCGCCGACCTTTCTGCCGTTGAGATAGAGTTCATAATAGCCCAGACCGCAAATAATACATTCTGCTTTTTGCGGCAGAGCGGTAAGTTCAAACTCCCGGCGGAACAGCGGGGCGGCCTGAACCGGGAAATCCCAACCGACCAGAATGTTATCATCGGCGGCGATCCATTGTGAAGCCGGAGTGAAGTTTTTCATTCTTTACTTCTCCATAAGTTCGGGGATGATAAACTCTTTGCCGATTTTCATTTTTCCGTTTTCAAAGAATACTTCACCGATCACCATGAAACGGGGGAGGACTTTCTTTTCACTGTGATGAACGTGAAAAACGATACGCAGTTTGCCGTCTTTGTCTTTGAAGAAAGAGTGATGTCCGGAGCCGACAAAATTTCCCGGACGGCGCAAAATGGGATTTTCTGCGGCTTTGACAAAAGGACCTTCCGGCTTGTCTGCAACGGCATAGCCGACGGCGTAATCTTTTGATTTATAGTTATTTGCCGTGTAAGTTATATAATACTTACCGCTATGCTTGATCATGAAAGGACCTTCTGTGATACTGTCTTGAATGGTCTCCCACGGTTCTTCTGCTCCGAGGACCCGGAAAAGCGTATCTTCCTTTATGGTTTGATAATCTTTGTCCAGTTTTGCGCCCCACACTTCCGAGCCGCCGTTTTGTCCCCAGCGGTTGAAATAGATGTACCCCTGACCGTCATCATCGATAAAAAGGGTATTGTCGATACGGTTTTCGTTTTCGCACATCGGCTTTTTTTCCGTCTGGACAAAGGGACCTGTTATGGAGGAACTCACGGCACAGGAAATATGAACATCACCGGTAAAATACATGATGTATTCCCCGTTGACTTTATAGACCTCCGGAGCCCAGAGCCATTTTTCGCCCCAGACATCATCAATGGTCATAACAGCACCATTCCGTTTGCCGGGGAGCAATTTCCATTTTTTCAAATCGTCGGAAATATAAACCTTGAAACTTTTTGAGTCTCCTGTGCCGAAAGCATAGTATTTGCCGTTTTCACACAGAATAAAAGGATCTGCGAGAAATACACGTTTATCCATCTTTATATTTTCTCCTTGAAGCATAGAAAACAAACCTGAAAAAAGAAGCATAGAAAACAAACCTGAAAAAAGGTATTTCATTTTTTCAAACTTTCGTTTTGCTCTGTACGGTAAATCAGTCAAATAATTTTACATTCGATCCGAATTCATCGCCTTTCCAGTTCCCGAGATAGTGATTGTTTTTAATGACTCCGCGGACATCTTTCAGGAGCAGCCTCTTACCGGCTTTTGTTTGCGGCAGATAGAAGACGTTATTGACCAGTTCCAGATTTGCCACCCCTTTTGCGTTGAAAAGAGGCCAGCGGTAGAAAGGCTCTTTCATGCCGTAGAATTTGGGCGTGAGTTCCATAAGCAGACGGTTGTTGTGAATGAAGATATGACGCATCCATGTGGATTGGTCATCCGCTTTATATTTTGTGCCGTCCATGCAGAACGTTGTGTATTCCGACATGCGGAAGATGTTGTTTTCGTAGGTGACGACCCGCGGATACCACGCTTCATCCCAAGTGGGCATGTAAGAATTCCAGGAACAGTAGAAACTGTGGGGGTAACGGAGATTGAAACTGTTGTCTTTCAGTACCGAGCCTCCGCCCATGACCCAAATTCTACCCATGGTGTCGGCAAAATAGTTGCTGCTGATGACAGTCCCCTGATGATAGAAATCCGGCAAATGCACGAAATCAAACTTTCTGCCGGAAAATTGAAGTTTCTGATACTCTTCAAGTTTGATGAAAGGATCGGCAACTTCAAGTTTACCGGGGGCGCGATCGAGAGTCAGTTTGATAACGGTCACATCTTGCGGTGCTTTTTCCAGAGTGACGATATTTTTACCTTTAGTCTTTTTGGTATCCAGATAAGTTTTATCGTGTTTGATTTTCACTTTTTCCGCCTTAAGAACTTTATAACGGCGTTCTTTGTTGATGAGGCGGTCGCCGTAATGCGGGACGATATCGATGGATTTGAGCCAGGACAGTTTTTTGCTCAAGTGCATTCCCGGCACATGGTGGTCGCCGACATAGATCACATTGCCTTCCTGACGGAGAACCGGGATCATGGCACTGTGAAGATTGAAAAGGTCATCGGCAAGGTTTTTGACCGTATTGCGGGCAACGTAAGCACCCAGCGGCGTTACCCGGCTGAAGAAAAAGTCCGCAGTGGTCGCATAACTGAATTTTTCTTCGGGAGAGGCGGCGACAATGCAATCCGTCACAAAGGCGGCATCGCACTGGTGCAGTTTGAAAACCAGTCCGCCCACCCGGTCAAAGGAGAGTTTCCTGAAGCGGCAGCGGTCGGACTCATAAACCCAGACTGCTCCGGTATGATTGCGGGCAAAAAGGACAAGACGCTGACCGGTGCCGAAAACCTTCCGGGCATTGGGGAACGGGAAAACCCAGATGCCGTTTTTTTCATCATAGGGTTTCAGCAGTTTAAAGTTGATCGGATGGGTCGGGCGTTTGATATGGGGCGGGGTATAGTAGAAAAGCGGCGTTTTGCCATCTTCGGCAAGTTTGCTTTCGTAAAAGCGGATATTGGGCATTTCGCACTCTTTGAACAGGGAGTCGCCGAAAGAAACACCGCCATCGTGTTTGACCAGAATTCCGTCATTCTGCGGAGTATAATCAATGACCATACCCGACGCGAAGATTGGCTTGCGGGCTGTGATATGGAAATTTTCGATACGGACATTTTCACACTCCGTCATGTAGATAAAGGGGGGCTTGTTGGTGTTGCACTCCAGTACAGTTCCCTCTTCCCCGGTGATTTTCAGATTTTTCACCTTGTGCAGACGGATAATCGGAGTGCGCCATTTGACCGGTTTTTCCACATAGTATCTGCCCTTGGGGATCAGCACGACCCCCTTGCCGTTTTTGACGGCAAAATCAATGGCTTTCTGAATTGCCGGAGTATCATTGGTCACTCCGTCGGCTTTGGCTCCGAAGTCTTTGACATTTACGATGCCCCGGGGTTCCAGATCGGGCATGTTTTTGTAGATGTCAAACTCTTTTTCCATACGTGAAACGAGCTGTTCCCACTCTTCAAGCAGCCACGATACTTCGTAAGTGTCATACTTTTCATCGTAACGGATTGCTTTTTTGTAACTGTTGTGAATGGAACGCTGCTGGCGCACCCAATCCGCAAAATCAGGATCTTTGCTTTCCAAAGCGCGGACGGAGTTTTCAAGCGCAGTGATGCGCTTTTCGATGCTTTCCACAGTTGGGGCTGCCGGAAGAATAAATGTTGCGGCAAGCAAAAACAGTATACTCTTTAACTTCATAAATAGGATCTCCTTTTATCTCATCGGTCTGCAAAAAACCTATCCATGCAAAATTTGCAGAGAGAATATTTGTCTTTTGAAATTTGAAATTACTTTTGAACGTATTAAAAAGGTGTAAGTACGCCTTTTAAATAGACATTTGTTCCGCCGATCGCTTGCCAGTCTCCGGCTTTCCATGTTTCGACATGTCCATCGCCGAAAGCGACCGGTGCTGAGTCGTCATGGCGCAAATGCGGGTAGTCTGCGCCCCAGACCCCATTTACCCAGTCCAATTTGAAACTGTTATTGCTGGCAGAAGAACCACAGTCCGAAATAAGCGGGAAAGATGAACTTGCTTTCATTTTATTGAAGTAGATCACCGTGGCATTTTTCAATTCACCGGCAGTGATCCGTGCAATACATCCTTTGCCGAGATTATATGTTTCAAGGATGCTGCTGGGACCATAAGAACCATTATTGGTCATGCCGTATGTAAAGTTGGTAAACGTATTTGTAAAGGTAGTGCCTTTGGCTACGGCTCCATAATCAGTAGTAGTTTCATGTTTCATAGGACTGAAGGATCGTTGACAGCCGGACAAAGGAATAATTTCAAGCCTGAAATGTAACCTCTCGCAATCAAGAGGGCATTCCATTTTGCATTTTTGAAACCTCCGGTACCGCCATCGTCATTGACCAGTATAATATCGGCATTATCCTGAGAGTACAACATTACAGACATTCCCAACTGCTTCATGTTGTTGGTGCAGGAAATGGTTTTTGCCTTTGCGCGAGCCTTGTTCAAAGCGGGCAGCAGCATGGCGGCGAGAATTGCAATGATTGCAATTACGACCAGGAGTTCGATAAGGGTAAACGGTGTCGGGTAAGAAAGGGAACCCTTTTGGGAAAAAGGTTCTCCCTTTCTCCCCCGAACCCTCTCTGTCTTTTCCAAAAACTTTCGGGTAATTGCCGTTTTTGCATCCGCAAAACCGGTAATTGACTTGAGTACGTAACTTTGCATAATATTCATTATGTTATGCTGTTTGAGCTCATTTCTGTCCATAATTCTGCTTCCTTCTTTTGTTGGTTTTGTCCCTTCCGGGAAATTTTTCACTCTCGACTTCACATGATGAATATTATGCGAAGTTACTACGTTTAAAAAATTGTTAATTTAAGGTAACTCTTTCTTTATTTTTTGTTAATTGTTTCCCATTGTCATAAAAATAATTTACTGTATCAAATCGAAAATGCAAGTTGTTTTTACGGGTAATTTGATTTTTTTTTAATTATTTTGCACGGATTTTTTAAAAACGATCCCGTCCGCAGGAGGATTTCCCAATCGATATCCGGATAGCAATACTCTTCTGTCGCAATCGTTGCGGCAGAAGATACTGTTTCCCTCTCTCCGGAGAAAACAGTCTGCCGTTACCGGAATTTTCCCTCCGCATTGCAGGCCTTACGGATTCAGGTACTTGAAGAAACGGTACTCCTCATGACAGGCGGCGAGAATGTCCGCCAGCGGCATCTCTGCCATGCCGATCGCCGCGTCTGCCGCTCCGTAGTAGATACGGATATTTTCTCCTTCGACCAGCGCATTGCAGGTAAAGACCGCGTTGGTGATGCGTCCCAGTTTTTCATAAGGAGCCTCCGGGTAGAAAAGCGGACGTTTGGTCCGGGCAAGAACGCGCCACGGCTCGTCTTTGTCAAGAATTGCCGCATGAAGCGAATAGATCGAACCGGCACAGGTGTCCGCAACACCGTGATAAATCACCAGCCACCCCTCATCGGTCAGAATGGGCGGTGCCCCCGCTCCGACCTTGAGATCATCCCAGTGACAGGGACGGTTGGCGAGAGAGAAACGGGATTTTCCCCAGAAAACCAAGTCCGGAGAGAATGACAACTGCATCCCGCAACTGGACTTCTCATCTCCGGCAAACGGACGGTTCAAACAGCAGTAAAGACCGTTGATTTTTTCCGGAAACAACGCGCCGTTGCGGTTGTTGACCTGCGTGACCAGCGAAACATGACGGAAATTTTTGAAATCCTCCGTCGCAGCGATCGCGATCCGGCAGCCGAGCGTGTTGTTGTGACTGTTGTAAACAATGTAATAAGTGTTGCCGATTTGAGTGATCCGGGGATCGTAAACACCATGTTCCTCCCAATCGTCCGCACAGGGCGGCATCTGCAGCGGAGACGGGTCAAATGTAAAATGGATGCCGTCTTTGGAACGGGCGATCCAGAAAACAATGCCGCCCTCCACATGGAAAACATCCACGATCAGCAGATATTCGCCATTGAACTTCACGGCTCCGGGGTTCAACAGAAAATATCCCACTCCTTCCGGAAGATCCCTCACAGTGAGGACTGGATTTTCCGGATGACGCAGAAACACTGCGGACATAAATCACCTCATAGGTTATAGTTTTTTTATTCAAAGAAACACTTACTCTGATACTAATATACACTAACCTTAAAGGAATGTCAAGAAAGAAAATGCAAAAAATGAAAAAATAGCAGATGATGACGTGAGTGCCTGTCGGGCGGCAAGGTGCCGCTGCCGGGTAGCCTGTCGGTAGTACGGGGGACTTTGGCTGCGGCTGGCGGAGAGGTCGGACATGTCAGACATGTCAGACAAGTCGGACTTGTCGGACAAAATGGCCTTGGTGCGGCGAGAGACGCTGACCGGCAATACGAGTGCCTCTGCCTGCCGCACCGGTATTTTTTTTGATTTTTTTTCTTTTTGGTATTGACAATATAAAAAAGCTGTGTTATTTTTAAACTGTATCGCAACAGTGGTACAAAAAATGGAGTCTTTATGTTAAAATACGAAGTCATCAAAAAATATCTGTGTGACGAGCTGACCCGCTCGGAGAGCGTCCGCCGCCTGCCTACTGTCCGGGAGTTGATGCGCAAGTTCAATGTTTCCATGGCGACCGTCAACCGTGCCCTTCAGGAGTTGGAACACGAAAACGTCATCATCCGCAAACCCGGCTCCGGGATCGTTCCGGCACGGAACAGTACCCCGATGCCCCCGGTATTAAAAGAAAAAAAAGCCCAAACAGTCATCCTTGCCGTAACCGATTATCCCAGTGAATTGATCTGGAAACTGGCTTATTCGATCGACCAGACCATGCGTTTGAACGACTTCAACGTAATTCTCTGCAAGATCTACCGTGAAACATCGGGCGAGGATTTGAAGCATGTTACGGAACTGTATCCGGATTGTTCCGGCTTGATGATACAGTCTTCGCCCGGATTTTTCCCGGATGAGATGATGGAAATATTGAAAACATTTCCGTTTCCGGTACTTTTTCTGGATGGTCTTTATTATTACGAAAATCTTGAACCGAATATCTATATGCTTTCGCCCGATCCGGTTTCCGCCGTGGAACTGATCGCCGGAACTTTGCTGAAAAACGGTCACACCCGTATCGGTTATCTGCGCAATGAGCCGCTGAGTTCTTACAGCGAGCAATTTATAAAACTGCTGGGTAAAAAATTAAGAAAAGCCGGTGTCGAATTTGGAAACGGAAATATTTTTTCTGAAACAGTCCGTTCCGGAGATGACTCGGCAGAGGCGGCACAGAAGATATTGCGGAACAATCTTGACAAAATCCGTGCAATGAAATTGACTGCGTTGATTTTCACTTCAACCGAAGGTGCTTTTGCCGCCATTCCTGTTTTGCGGGAAGCGGGTTTCAATGTCCCGGAAGACATCAGCCTTATCAGTGAAAACGATCCCCGCAACGGCCTCTATTCCTGCCCCGCCCTGACCGTCACCGCCTTCAACAGCGAAGAAATGACCAAACGGGCGATTGAGATCCTGCGGGGAAATTTCAGAGATGAACACATGTGGTATGCAAAACGAATTTTAATCGAACGTCAGAGTGTAACCAACCTTAACAAAGGAGAAAAAAAATGAAACAAAAACACTTCACCCTGATCGAACTCTTGGTTGTAATTGCAATCATTGCAATTCTCGCCGCCATGCTGCTGCCCGCACTCAACAAGGCACGGGCAAAGGCTGTTTCCACGGAATGCCTCTCCCGGCTGAAAGAAATCGGTACGAATATCAATCTTTATGCCGCTGATTTCAACGGGCGTTTCCATCTTTCTCCATGGCCGGTCGAAGGTTCATACACAAAACCGTGGATGATCATGCAGAAAGTTTACAAAGATTATATCCCTGCTGTAAAAAGTAACGGCGGCAGCAAACAGCCCTGGCTCTGCCCCGCCAGTATATCGACGATTGCTCATACTCTGGATCGTTCGCTGCCTACCTTTGCCGGTACTATTTCAAGAGCCGATGAAGCGAAACTGGGCACGACCTGGGGCTTTGTGGAGCTTGATAAATACGGCAGCCGTGTTGTCGTTACAGACCGCTGGTGGATGTGGAATCAGAGTTGCACCCCCTATTTTCATGGTGACGGTGAGCAGTTCAATATGCTCTATGGTGACGGACATACCGCAACTTTCCTTGATCCCCAATTCCACGTCATGGGGCCAGAAGATCAGCAGAAACGCACCAATTACTACAATGGACACGCAGCCATTGGCAGACTGCATGAACGTCTTGGCATAACCCCTTAATCTGCAAAGGAAAAGGATAATAACAAATGAAAAAAATCTTGACTTCAACACTTCTGGCAGCAGCCTCCCTCTGCATGGCGTTCACCGAAAAGTTCGATACGGCAGAACGTTTTCTGCCCGCCGATTTTCCGGTAATGGCAAAAGAGGGCGGCGTGGATAATTCCCCCTGCGCTGTTTTCAATTACAACGGTCAGCACCTTGCGCTGAAAGTCGCTCCGGTCACCGACCGCCCCTTTACGCTTACTGCCAAAATCAAACTGGATGTGGGCAAAAGTTACTTCCGTGTCGCCTTCGGCAGCGATAAGATGAACTGGCGCACCCATTATGGGAGTTATGAACTCTACGGCAAAGACACAGAGTGGCACACGGTAAAATTCGTCGTCACCCCCAATCCCGTAAAAGAAGGCACGTATCAGGTCTGGCTCGACGGGAAACTGGTTCGCACGGCAAAGTGGAAAGCCGCTGACGGCCCGGTAACGCAGATCCAGTTCCGTTACCTTTCCCAGAAAGCCGACGGAAAAGTTTATCTGGATGATGTGGGTTTTCTCTACGGAGCAAAAATCAATTTCCCTCCGCAGGAGAGCATGCTTTTCAAGTTTCCGCCTGCCGACAAACGCAAAACGACTGCCGATCATGCCGTTCTGCCTTTCACCGTTTCCGGTAACGTCAAGGCGTTGAAAAACTACAAAGCAGAACTCCTCCCCCTGCGTAAAAATTTTTTTCGTGAAGCTGAAAAAACTCCGGTGGGACGGGCGGAGTTGACTTTCAGCGGAAACAATGCCGGTTCAGTAAAGTTGTCAGAAGTCCCCTACGGTCTGCACGCTCTGACGATCTCTGCTGAAGATGCCAAAGGCAAACGCCATATCATCAAACAGGAGTATTTCGCCCGCTGGTATAAAACACCGCCCAAGGCGGCACCGTCTCCCATGCGCTGGTGCGTTGACTCCCATATCGAACGGTCTTTCTGGAAACAGGAACTGCAGGCTCTCGCCGATGTCGGAGCCAACTGGACCCGGCTGGAAATGAATATGGCAAACACCACAGTTCCCAATAAACCCGGCTGGATCAATTTCGCTCATCACGACAAGGTCATTGCCGAAGCGGAAAAAATGGGCATCAACATATTCTTTCTCATCAACTGCCGTCCGCAGTGGGGCGGAAATACGCCACTTTCCAACCTCGCCTGTCTGCCGGATCTGAAAAGCCTTGAGCAGGTCTGCCGTACCATTATGACCCGTTACAAAGGCCGTATCTTCTGGTACGAAATCTACAACGAACCCCAGCACTACAACTGGAACCATTTTGAACCCGGCATCACCAACGAGGAACACTTCGGCAAAATGCTGCAAGTCGCCGTCAAGGTCGCCGCAGAAGTCGATCCCCGCATCAAAGTCATGGGGCCGTGCCTTACGGTCAATATGAATGCGTGGATCGCCGGTATCGCCCGCACCGGCGGATTTGATACCCTGCAGTATCTCTCTTATCACGTCAACGATTTCCCGGCCTATATCGGACAATTCTATCTGCGCTATGTCAAAGAGCTGACCGGCAAAGAGTTAAAGCCCTTTGTTTCTGAAAGTTCCAACGATTTGCGCCGTCTGATCGCCTCCTTTGCCGGGGAAGTGCCCTCCGCCTCTTTCGGCTACACCATTTTGGATAAGGGACTTTCGGAAAACAACTACGAACATTATAACGGCTGGATGCGTCAGGATGGCATCCCCAAAAACATCTTCATCCGCTATCAGTTCCTCGCTACGGTCTTCAACCGTGCCGAATACCGGGGACGCATCTTTTCCGCCGAGGGGTTGAATGGCTACCTCTTCAAAGAAAACGGTCAACTCTCCGCCGTTGTCTGGGCGGGCGAAAAGGATAAACTCCCCAAACTGGCTTTTGCCAAAGGCGTACAGCGTTTCGACCGTCTGGGCAACCCCTTCAAGGGAGATAAACTGAGCCGGACCATTCTGAAATTCAACACCGTCCCGGATGAACAACTCATGTGCGTCATCCGCAACATTCCCGCCGATGCCCCCGAAGTGCTGGCATCTTCCGTCAACTGGAAAGGCGATTACAAACTCTTTGACAAACGCAGTGAAAAAGTCAAAGTCACCTTTGCCAATCCCGGTAAAACAGCAAGAGATTACAAACTTGAATTTCTTGCCGGAAACGGACTTTCTTTTTCCAACCCCATCAGCGTGAAAGTTCCTGCGGGCAAAACAGTGGAAAAAGAGATCACCGTCATGACTTCTCCCACGGCTCCCGCCAAAGAGATCTATATCAATGCCAAAGTCACGATCGACGGAAAAACCATCGACCGCCGTTTCGGACCGGTGCGCGTCTTCAATCCCGACCGGGTCAAAACCATCAAAGTCTGGCAGGATAAAAAAGCAAATCCGCTGACTTTGCCCCACGATGCCGGAGACATCCACTCCGGACACTCCACCGGTGTCGCCCGTGATATTCAGGATCACAACAAAGCGACCGCCGGATCCGGCTTTGAAGTCGTTACCGTTCCCGGCGTAAAAAATCCGGTCGGCCGTTTGAATTACGTTTTCAACAAGCCCGGCAAAGGCTGGCTGCCCAGCATCTGGCTGGCTCGGCGTTACACCTTCAAGAAACCCATTCCCATTCCGGGGATCCCCATCAAACTGGATCTGAAGGTCTTTATGGAGGATAATATCAAAAATTATCCCACCGTGCCGGTCTTCACCTTCCGTGACCCCACCGGAAAGGAACTGCGCATTGAGGGCGGAAACTACTTCTACACCGGATGGCGCAACACCGACTGCTATCTGCCCAGTCTCTACACCCACGGCAGACTGCACAGTGTCGGCGGCGGAAACAAAATCGCTGCGGTCGATGCATATCCCTTGGAACTCACGGGCGTTATCATCAATCTGGTGCCGCTTTCAAGTTCGGTACACGCCCCCAAAAATCTCCCCGCCGTCAAAGGGTATCTGCTCTACGATGATTTACGGATAACCTATTACGAATAAAAATAACATTCAATCGAGTAGGAGGCTGTCCATTATTTGGACAGCCGTCCTCTCACACCACCGTACGTGCCGTTCGGCATACGGCGGTTCAGTAACTTGAGTGCAGTTCATTATACCGGATGAAGATATCGTCATATCCCATCTGAATAA
>JAFTUS010000130.1 GCA_017466125.1 Lentisphaeria bacterium
GCATAGAGTACATAATCCAGCGCATCCATTGCAAAATCCCAACTGCCCTCCGAACCGGAACAGCCAATCGCCTCCTGTGCTTTTTTCAGCATCCGGCAACGCCATTGAGCGACCTCTTTCCGGTTCAGTTTATGATCCGGATGATAACAGGGATGAGGCGGGTAGATGGAAAATACATCAAAGTAGTGTTCACCGTAAAAACCGAGATCTTTCAAATCTGCCATATCCTGCTCAATATAATAACGGCACGCCATTTCAGGACAGAGCAGATAGGATTTACCCCCGCCCCAGTTGCCGCCCCGGTGGTCACTGCCGTCTTTGCGGCGCAGAACGTAATCGTGCTTGAAACGCTTGCCCACGCTGTATCCTTCGATCAGATTGGTATGGGCTGAAATCATATATCCCAATTTTCTGGTACGCTCAACAAGTTCTTTCAACTCTTCGAGCGTACCGCATTGGGGTTCTACGGGGAAAAGGTCGGGGAAACGTCCGTCGTGTCCGCCCGCATTCCAGCCGACCAGACAGAAATTCACTTTGTCTATGCCCTGTTTGTGAAATTCAGATATGATGTCATCCACATCTTTGAATGTTAATTCTGCATGGACTTCCGGTTCATTAACGCCGATGATTTGATCATCGACGGTTGAGGGAACCGGTTTCCACGCCAGACGGATACGGCATTCGATGGTGTCGGCGTACTCTTTGAGAGCAGGACGTTCGGCGGCTTTGTCGCGTAAGGTGCGGCAGTTGCCGTTATCCAATTGGAATTTCCGATAGGCCCGAGCCAGTTCCGGATACCGGACGTCACCGTGAAAATGCAGGAACTTGATCTCAATATCCTCATAGGCTTCTGCACCGTCCAGTATAAAACGGGGATAAAGATAATATCTGCCGTCACGGACTCCACAGACAAGCGAATAATCAAATTTCATGCCGGTAACGATGGCAAGAATGGTATGGTCTCCGCGTCGGCAGGCGTAAACCGGCATGGAATTCTCCGGGAAAACCTCTTCACAATTCTCTCTTTGACGGAAAATGGTTTGGGCAGAGTAATGAGAACCCTCGATACTCGGGATCAGCATAAATCCCTCGTCGCCGACATTTGCTGTTAAATACTCCGGCATCACATCCAGATACCGGATATTACCGGGAAGGGAATTTTTGCTGATAATCAGCCTTTCTTCCGGTTCCGCTATTGAAATATCCTTAACGGTGTCATCCAATAAAACACAACGGATCAACTGCATGATTTTTTCCTTTCATTGATTTTTATTTCAGGCCAGAGATAGGGGGCGTGAATGGTTTGGGGAAATTCCGGATATGAACTGATTTCCGGAACTCCGTTTTGATAACTGTATCTGGCAAAAGCGAAGTGAGCCCCATCAGCCAAATGACCATTGAGCGGGATAATCAATTCACTGAACCATAATTTTTTTTCATGGTCGATATGATTTTTTACCATCAATCCGAGTTCGCAAATTTTCTGTTCATGCGGAATAGTGCGAAAAGTCCGATGATCCTGAATATGCAACTGCAGGCGTTTCCCTTCCGGAGTGGAATGAAACTCATAGTAATCTTCACGATCCGGATACGAGAAAAAAAGTTCAAAA
>JAFTUS010000131.1 GCA_017466125.1 Lentisphaeria bacterium
GGATCCCATGCCGTATATCCCCGGGCTTCAAAAGTGGAACGCAAACCGCCGGATGGAAAACTGGAGGCATCGGGTTCGCCCATAATCAGATTTTTGCCGGAAAAGCTGAAGATCGCACGACACTTATCCGGTTCAAGAAACGAGTCATGTTTTTCTGCCGTACTGCCGGTCAGCGGCTGAAACCAGTGCGTGTAACTGGTCGCTCCCCGGCTCAATGCCCATTCCTTCATGCCATGGGCAACATCTCCGGCAATGGCGGGATCAAGCTGCTCACCGTTCTCAATGGTAGCAAGAAGTTTCCGGCAAATATCTTTGGATAAAAACTTTTGCATTGCCTGTGCGTCAAAAACATCTCCGGCATAATCATCCAGCGTGACATTTTCAACGGGTTCCGGTTCTGGTACAATACACTTTGCGATTGCATCAACAGCATGCTTACGACTTGAATTACTCATGATCAAACTCCTTAATTGTTGGGTTATTCAGGTTGTTTCTGCCATACATGTAGCAAAAATCGTGCCAACTGTATTTCTCTTTAAGCTGAATCAAACTCTTTTCGCCTGAAATTTTTTGAAAGAGAAAAAAAACAGACATGAAAGAATTATATTTTTTTACAAAAAATGTAAAACTGTCAGCGGTGTTTTTGCAATTTTTGTAAAAGATGTTTTTGTTTTTGTGCTTGATAGCAGTTGGCACGCTTTTTGCTAATAGAAGTTCAGAGATTTTTTCTTTTTGACAAACAACATAAGGAAATATTTTTATGGCACAACAAATTTTTCATCAGATGCCGCAAGGATTATATCATCCTGAATTTGAGCATGATGCTTGCGGGGTTGGCTTGATCGCCAATCTGAACGGGATCAGCAGTCATAAGACAGTGACGCAGGGAATTGATGTTCTTTGCAGACTGATGCATCGGGGAGCTGCCGGCAGCGATCCGGAAACTGGAGACGGCGCAGGACTTTTGCTTGCTTTGCCAGACGCTTTTTTCAGGAAAGAATTCGGTTCGGTTCTGCCAGCTCCCGGCAGTTACGCAGTTGCAATGATTTTTGGGGGAACCGGAGTTGAACGGGAAATCGAAGAAACTGTAAAAAGCGAAGGTGGAAAAATACTGTTTTGGAGAAATGTCCCTGTAAAACCGGCATTTATAGGAAAATTGGCACGTGAATCCGTGCCTCAAATCAGACAACTCTTCATTGACGGAAGTGTTTTTTCCAATCAAAATGAGTTTGAGCGCAAACTTTTTGTCATGCGCAGGATCATTGAAAAAAAATCTCTTGATCTTTATATCTGCAGCATGTCTTCAAGGACGATTGTTTATAAAGGCTTGCTGATGGCAACACAATTGGAAAATTTCTATCCTGATCTTTCAAATGAAGATTTCACCTCGCATCTGGCAATTGTCCACCAGCGGTACAGTACAAATACATTTCCATCGTGGCAGCTGGCTCATCCCTTCCGTTATCTTGCACATAATGGGGAAATCAATACTCTGCGCGGAAACCTCAATGCATTAAAAATCCGGGAAGGATCACTCGCGTCTCCGCTGTGGGGAGATGATATTAAAAAACTCCTGCCTTTGATCGGAGATGGTTTGAGTGATTCAGCCGCACTGGATAATATGTTTGAGCTTCTGGTCGCTTCCGGCAGAAGTCTTGAACATGCCATGTTGATGCTGCTGCCTCAGGCATGGGGGAATAAATACTATATGGGGCGCGATGTAAGGGGGTTCTTTGAATATCATTCCGCATTGATGGAGCCCTGGGATGGTCCTGCCGCCGTCACATTCACAGATGGAATAAATGCCGGAGCAATTTTGGACCGCAATGGATTACGGCCCGCCCGTTTTACATTATATAAAGACGGCACATTCGTTCTTGCAAGTGAAGCCGGAGTATTGAACATTGACGCCCGGAATGTTTCTCAGCACGGCAGGTTGAAACCGGGGGAAATCATTTTTCTTGATCTGCAAAAACACAGAATTGTTCCGGATTCCGAAATAAAAAACCGTTTGGCAAGAAGTAAGCCGTATCGGCGCTGGGTTGAGGAAAACCGTATCTCGGTACACGGTCTTTTTTCAGAAATGACTCCTTCCGAACCGGGAAAAGATTTGGAGCAAAAACAAAAATTCTTCGGTTACACCAGAGAGGATCTGGATATCATAATAAAAACTATGGCAGAAACAGGGAAAGAACCTGTAGGTTCCATGGGGAATGATGCGGCTCTGGCTGTATTATCAGATAAAACGCAAATGTTGTTTAATTATTTCAAACAGCTTTTCGCACAGGTCACAAATCCCCCCATTGATCCAATCCGGGAAGAATTGGTAATGAGTCTGATGACATATATCGGAAACAAAGGCAATATTCTCACTGAAACACCGGAACATGCCCGTCTGATAAAACTTCCACGACCAATTTTGACGGACGATGAACTTTCACGACTTGAGACAGTAAGTGACGGGGATTATCAATCTGAAACAATTATTTGTTCCTTTCCCTTGGATGGTGACGGCGAGGCATTGAGAAGAGCATTATCTGAAATCGCATCACAAGCTGTCGCAGCTGTTAAAAATGGGAAAAAAATTATTGTTCTCTCTGACCGGGACTTGCCTGCAAATTCTGCAGCAATACCTTCGCTGCTCGCATTGTCTGCTGTCAATCGGGCATTGATAAAAGAAAATTTGAGAAGCGAGACCGGGATTATAATCCAATCCGGTGAAGTTCGCGAAATTATGCACTTTGCATTGTTATTGGGATATGGCGCAACAGCCATAAATCCATATCTGGCATTGCAGACTGTTGCTGCACTTTCACAATTGAAAAAAATATGCTGTGATCCGGTGTCCGCAGCAGAAAACTATATAAAAGCTGTTGATAATGGCTTACTTAAAATCATGTCAAAGCTGGGGATCTCCACATTAAGAAGTTACCGGTCCGCACAAACATTTGAAGCAGTCGGGCTGAGCAAAGAGTTTATAGATGAGTTCCTTCCGGGAACGATCAGCCGTATTGGCGGAATTGGGATCAATGAGATCGCACATGATGCCAATATGCGGGCTCATGCAATCATGAATATGGGACTTTTAGATGATGGAGGGCAATACCAATTCCGCAAAAATGGAGAAGCTCATCTGTGGACGCCGCAATCTCTTGCATATTTCCGGCAGGCAGTTCGGGAGAATAATTATGAGGTGTTTAAGAAGTATTCAGCTCTGATTGATGAACAGGCACAACATCTTTGTACGTTACGCGGATTATTTGAATTTGTCCCTCAAAAAAGTATTCCGATCGAAGAGGTGGAAAGTGTCGAAAATATCGTGAAACATTTTGTTTCGGGCGCAATGAGCCTGGGATCATTGAGTCCCGAAGCCCACCAAACGATTGCTCAGGCAATGAATCGTTGCGGAGCAATGAGCAATTCCGGCGAAGGCGGAGAAAACCAAGAACGCTTTGGAACAGAATTCAACAGTGCCATAAAACAAGTAGCCAGCGGGAGATTCGGTGTTACAATCAATTATCTTGCCAATGCCAAAGATATTCAAATAAAAATGGCACAAGGGGCAAAACCGGGAGAAGGCGGACAGTTGCCTGCTCACAAGGTTGACAATTTCGTGGCTGCCATCAGACATTCCACGCCGGGAGTATCCTTGATTTCTCCACCTCCACACCATGATATTTATTCCATTGAGGATCTTGCCCAGCTGATTTACGATTTGCGTAATGCAAATCCGGATGCACGCATTTCGGTAAAATTAGTTTCTGAACCGGGAGTTGGAACTGTTGCTGCCGGTGTTGCCAAAGCTCATGCTGATGTAGTTCTTATTTCCGGACATGATGGAGGAACCGGGGCATCTCCCCTGACAAGTATTAAATATGCCGGATTACCATGGGAACTTGGATTGGCTGAAGCACAGCAGACACTTATTATCAATAATTTGCGTGGAAAAGTAAAACTGCAGCTTGACGGTCAGCTGAAAACTGGACGGGATGTTGTCATCGGGGCATTGCTGGGGGCAGAAGAATTTGGCTTTGCTACAACACTTCTGGTTTGCCTCGGATGTGTAATGATGCGTAAATGTCACAGCAACTGTTGTCCTGTTGGTGTGGCTACACAGGATCCTGAATTGCGTAAGCATTTTTCAGGGAAACCGGAATATATTATAAACTTTTTACATTTTATTGCTCAAGAGGTCAGAGAACATCTTGCCGCATTGGGGCTTCATTCCTTACAGGAAGCCTGCGGCAGGTGTGATTTATTATCAACCGGCAAATCAGATGCTTTTTCCAAAAAGGGGAATCTCGATTTCACAGAAGTTTTGAAAATAGCAAATGGTAAAGATGTGCATTTTGATCCTTTATGCGCTCAAAACAAATTACAAAATTATGACCGGAAGCACATTTTGCCATATCTCCGTCTTGATGGTTCAAGTGAAAATCTTGATCTTGAAATTTCCAATGTGGATCGGAGTGCGGGAATTGAATTATCCAATCGTATCATCAGAAAATTTGGAGAATGCGGTTTGGATGAAGATTCTATTTATTTGCATCTTAAAGGGTGTGCCGGACAAAGTTTTGGTGCTTTTCTTGCTCCCGGCATTACAATGGATCTGCAAGGAGTTGCAAACGATTTCGTTGGGAAGGGCTTGTCAGGTGGAAAAATCATCATACGGCCTCCTGAAAACAGTACGTTTATTCCGGAAGAGAATGTTATTGCCGGTAATGTGATCGGATACGGAGGAACATCCGGAAAAATTTTCATCAATGGTCTTGCCGGTGAGCGTTTTGCAATTCGTAATAGTGGTATGTATTGCGTTGCGGAAGGTGTGGGGGATCACGGATGTGAATATATGACAGGCGGAACAGTCGTGATTTTAGGGAAAGTAGGCGTTAATTTTGCTGCTGGAATGACAGGAGGTTTTGCATACGTTTATGATGAAAACGGACATTTTGATCTGTCGTGCAACATGGATGGAATTGATCTGGAAAGTGTTGAATGCAACTCTGATGCAGAAAAAGAACTTAAAAAATTGATTAAAGAACATCTTGATGCGACTCACAGTCCCAAGGCAAAACATATTTTAGATGAATGGGAATGTCACAGAAGTAAATTTGTCCGTATATACCCGGTCGAATACAGACACGCTTTAGAGAAAAGATTGGAGATGATCTGAAAATGAATAAACAACTGGAAGTTTATCGTCCTGCAAATGAACGCGTTCAGGATTTTAATGAAGTTGAAAAAGTCTTGACGCAAAATGAATTGCTTGCTCAACTGCAGCGTTGTCATAACTGCGGAATCCCATTTTGTCATGGTTATGGTTGCCCCCTTGGCAATTTGATTCCCGAATTCAATCTTGCAGTTGCCAATAATGATCTGCGATTGGCATGGAATCTTTTAAGCGAAAGTAGTTTCTTTCCGGAATTTACCAGTCGCGTGTGTCCGGCATTATGCGAAGGCAGTTGCTGTTGCAATATTGATGGTGACGCTGTCACGATTCGTCAGTGCGAAAAAATGATCATTGAAACAGCTTTTGCCAATAATTGGGTGAAACCGGTTGTGCCGAATGAACGTAACGGAAAAACAGTTGCGATCATTGGAAGCGGTCCATCGGGACTTTATGCAGCAGAAAACTTGAACCGTAAGGGGTATACCGTCACTGTTTTCGAAGCAAACCACCGTCCGGGAGGATTATTACGCTATGGTATTCCTGATTTCAAATTAGAAAAACACATCATTGATCGGCGAATTGATCTTATGGAAAGATCCGGCGTGTCGTTTATTTGTGACACAGTAGTAGGCAAAGATATCTCGGCATCTTACCTGAAGCGTCATTACGATCATCTGATCCTCGCCATTGGTACTGCCCAGGCTCGTGATCTTGCTGTTCCCGGAAGAGATCTGCAAGGTATTTATTTTGCCCTTGACTACCTGCAGGGACAAAACAAAGTAAATTGCGGGGAACTTTCAAAATTGCCGATCGATGCCCACGGCAAAGATGTTTTGATTATCGGCGGTGGAGACACCGGCAGTGATTGCGCCGGGACCGCGGTCAGACAAGGTGCAAAATCTGTAACTCAAATTGAAATTATGCCGCAGCCTCCCGAACAGCGTTCATTATCTACACCATGGCCTCAATGGCCTTACATTTTGCGTACAAGTTCAAGTCATAAGGAAGGATGTCAGCGTTTATGGAGCTTGTCAACGCTTCGTTTTATTGAAAAAAACGGAGCTGTTGGCGGCGTAGAGGTATGTCCTGTAAATTGGAGCTGCTCCAAAGAAGGAAAACCCCTTCGCTTTGAACAGGATCTGCATAACTCAAAAATAATAAAAGCGGATATCGTTCTATTGGCGTTAGGTTTCTGCGGCATAAAGGCGGCTGAAATACTTTCTCAATTGAATATTGATCATAATGAAAGAAAATTACTGCCATATTACAATCAGCTTCAAGTGGTTGCAGTTGGAGATTGTGCCAACGGAGCCTCTCTGGTTGTCAAGGCTATGGCAGATGCACAACAAAAAACCAATTTGTA
>JAFTUS010000132.1 GCA_017466125.1 Lentisphaeria bacterium
GAGGGGGCGGGGCGTCCCCCTCTGGACTCCCCCATAGCCACAGCGCCGCCGGTAAGAACGGAGAGGGGATTGTCTCGCCGCACCAAACGCCGCATCTCGCCGCACCAAACGCCGTCTCTTGCCGCACCAAACACCGCCTCTTGCCACACCAAACACCGCCTCTTGCCGCACCAAACGCCGTCTCTCGCCGCACCAATAGCCGTCTCTCGCCGCACCAATAGCCGTCTCTCGCCACTCCAAAAAGCGGCGTCCGTTACAGTCTGTTGTTGTCCGTTGCCGTCCGTTTCCTCCGGTGAGTCAATGGTCTGCTCTCCTGCCCGACAGGCGCACAACCAATAGCCGTCTCCCGCCATCCCCAAATACCGTCTCTCGCCGCACCAAACGCCGTCTCTTGCCGCACCAATAAGCCCCCGGCCTATAAGTCTTATAGGTCTTATAGGTCTTATTTTTGGGGTGACACAAGGGTCTTATCTCATGCCCGACAGGCGCACAACCAAGAGCCGCCGCCCGACAGGGTACTGCCAACCCTCGAGTCTGGCTCTCCTCAACGCTGTCGTATCGGCTTTCTCTTGCAAAAAAACATAAAATTTTTTTATTTTACTATTGACTTTTATAGCACTGTGCTATATTTTAAAGCAAGACTTCACAAAGGATGCATTATGTCAGAGCGTAAAAAAAGTAAAGCCGAACTTGTTCGGGATGAGATTTTGCGGCAGATCCGGATCGGGAATTTTGCCCGCGGCGCCGTATTGCCCCCGGAAAGGGAATTGGCAGAGCAGTTGGATGCAAGTTACATGACTGTCCGCAAGGCTGTCGGGCAGTTGGTGGATGAGCATTATCTTGAACGTCAACCCGGAGTCGGTACGTTTGTACAGGCCAAGATTTCAGAAAAACGGCTTTCCAAAATACTTGCAGTGGTTGTTCCCGCCTACAATGCTCCTGAACACTTCGAGTTTCTGAATTATGTTTGCCGCCTTGCGGATACGGAAAATTATCTTCCCCGCGTGGTTCTTGCCCGTTCCTGGGATGACCGTGCCATCCTCGACGCTTATCAGAATTGCGATGCCATGGTGATATTCTGCGGTGATGTTACCAAATTTTCCAATCTTCTGCGTCAAAAAACACAGGATAACACCCGTCCGGTGGTCGTGATCGGCAGTTGCGCTCATCTGCACGGTTTCGATGCCGTCTGCGGTGTGCCTTACGGAGCCGCAGATGCTGTCATGGACCTCTTGATCCGGAATGGACACAGGCACATCGGATGTGTGACCCAATACATAGAAAAAGACGGCAAAAAAATTCCGCTTGATTCGGAACTCTTCGGAAGTTGGAGCCGCCGGGTCAGTATGTTGCCGGGAAATTCCGATATCGATAAATTGCTTATTGATGTGAAAGTTCCTGCTTTTGAGCAACCGCACCCGAAGATTTATGAACGGCTCAAAAATATGGGAGAGAATTTACCGTTTACAGCGATTCTGTCTCCTACCTCCATGGTTTGCGGTGTACTTGCAGCACTTAATGATCTGGGCAAAAAAATTCCGGAGGATATTTCCGTAGCAACTATTGGTGACCGGCAGGAAATAGAGTTTCTCCGTCCCCGGCTTACGCACTTTTCCGTTCCTTTGCGGGAACATGCCGTCAAGGCTCTTGAATTGATCCGTTTCAGGGAAAATAACCCCGATGCTCCGCCGCAATGGGGCATGATAACAGAACATTTTATCGAAGGAGAAACCCTTCGTGATATTTCAAAATAACAAGAAAGGTCAAAAAATGAAAAAACGATTTACCTTGATCGAGTTGTTGGTGGTTATTGCAATCATCGCCATTCTTGCCGCCATGCTGTTGCCCGCTTTGAATAAAGCACGGGCCGCCGCAAACAAGACATCATGTACCAATAAACTCAAAAGTATCAGTACCAGTTTAATGATGTATATGAGCGATAATCAGGATTTTGTCCCTTATCGTGCGGCAACGACCTACAAGGGCAATGCTTGGCATTCACAAGGCGGTTTTCTGCTGTCCGGCTGGGCGTGGCGTATGTACGATTATATCGGAGGGCTGAAAATGACATTCTGTCCCGCTGACAAGGAGTCTAACAGTATTGCGGCTTTTCCGCAATATCACGGATATGACCGCAGTAAGGGTGATGCGACCAGTTGGCATAAATTTTCCAGTTACACTTGGCGCTATCCCTCTCACCATGCAGCCGAAAATATCTCTTCACCGATCATTCAAAAGATAAACACCTACTGCCGTCCGGCTCAACAGGCGATCTTCCACGAAAAGAACAGTTTTCACGATACTACGCTTCAGATGGTAACTTCAGGTTTTGCCGAATCGCAAGCCGCTGCAACTCCAAAAATTCAGGTCAACGCTACTTACTTTGACGGTTCTGTCCGCCCCTGGACGGTCTTCACCAAAAGCAGCAACGGCTGGGAAACCGCTTTTGTTGCCGGAGATACCTCCAAGCCGTGGTACGATATGCGTTACCGTTGGGACGAATAAAAAAATTGTAAGTTAAGTCAGGAGATATATAAAGTGAAGAATTTTTTGACAACATTGTTTTTTTCTGCGGCATTTATTCTGACTGCGGCAGATATGCTTCCCAATTCCGGATTTAAAAAAATCGGTAAAAACGGTATTCCTGCCAACTGGAGTCTGCGGGATACTCCGGTTAAAAAAGGTCTTACCCGCAATGCCGGAAATAAAGCCGTTACCGTCAAAGATGATATTTTGACGCTGGATACTTGCGGCGGCAGATTTGAAGTTATGCTCATCAACTTTCATACTCCGGTCAAGGCGGGTAAAACTTACAATTTTACTTTTGATGTCCGTGGTATCGGTGCGGTCAACTACCGTGCGCTTGCCTATTGGACCACCCAAAAGGACGGTAAAACGGTCTGGCAGGCAACTTCCTCCGGAAAATGGACTGTTGCTTCCAAAGAGTGGAAACCCGTCTCCATCAATTTCACCGTTGCCCCTGATAAACGTGATGCCTATATCTACCTTGCCGCCAACGGACCGGGGAAAGCGGAGTTCCGCAATGTCCGTCTGCGCGATGCCGGTGTGGATATTGCCGCCTCCAATGATCTTTCCGTCTATCTTCCGGGCGAAAAGGTCGTTTTCAAGGCGGATAATCTGCTGTCTCCGGCTAATTCCGTCAATTACAAACTGACGGATTTTTACGACAAAAGTGTTGAAACCGGAACTGTCGCTCCGGATATGACCATTACATTCAACAACTTGCCGAACGGCTGGTATGTACTGAATGTGGAAGAAAAAAATGCGGATGGCAAAGTCGTTGCAGCCAGACGGCGGACTTTTTCTGTGATCCCTGAAGTTCCGGCAAGTGTCCGGACTTCCCCCAAAAATCAATTCGGTGCTATGGTCAACCCCCACACCTGGTATCCCATGGATCAGCGTACCATGGATGCCCGTTTCATGCACCGTATCGGTATCCGTTATGTACGTACCCACCGTTTGAACTGGCCCCATATCCAGTCCGGCAAGGATAAGCCTTTCAACTGGGATACTGCTGACGAACAGGTGCGGGTTTACAAACAATACGGTCTCATGCAAGTTGCCACGCTCGGCTGGCCCTGTCCCGGATGGGCGAGCGACGCCTATGGTAAAAAACTTGCCCGTACAGCAATGTTCATGCCCCGCAAAGAGTTTCAGGATGTTCAGCGTAAACTCTACTCTGAACTTGCCAAACGTTACAAAGGCAGTGTTGCCTACTATGAGATCGGCAATGAAGTCGATGCAAGCAACTTCTGGCTGGGCAGTGTCGAAAACTTCCGGAAAGGCAACGATGACGGTATTCTTCAGGATTACATCGACCACTATATTCTTGTTGCAAAGTCCCTGAAAGAGGGTGATCCCGATGCTCTTGTCGGTCCCGGCGTGACGGGAGCCATGCCGCTCGGTCACACCTACCGTCCGTGGATGGAACGTTTCTGGAAATCTCCTGCTATCAACTATACGGATATTTTCTGCCCGCATTACGGCACCAGTATTCCGGCGATCCGTCAGGTGATGGATAAACACGGGAAACGGGTTCCTATCGTCCTCACCGAAATCGGCGGGCTGGTCAAGACCGAAACTTACAAGGAATCCCCCGAATTATTGCGTAAGATCATCAAATTGACCTATTCGCTCTTTCTGCCCCAGTTGAATCATGGCGGCAAGGCACTGTGCAACTTTCTGCTCCGCCGTATTCCGGAAGTCAGAGAGGGGTGGATCTCCGAGATGCTGGATGCCGATTACACCCAGCGGCCCGAATATGCCGCTTACGCCACGCTCATCCGTCTTACCGGTGACGGTGATTTTGAGAAAGAACTCAATCTTACGCATAACGCCTCTTCCGGCTGGGTCGAAGCCTACCGGGTGCGGAGTTCAGCCGGGATCGTTAATGTCATTATGCTTCAGGATACTGTCAAGGCTGATGTGACGCTGAAAACAAATGCCGGACAACTGAAAATCGTGGATGTCATGGGGCGGGAAAAGACCGTTCCTGTGAAAGACGGCAAACTGCTGCTCCCCATGCAGGGAGATATTCCCGTTTTTGTCATCGGTGAACTGCTCGAAAACCCCGGTCCGGTCAAACATCCCGAACCGCAGATGGTTCTGAAAAAAGAACTCAAAATCGCCAACCCCGGTTTTGAAGAACCCGTCAAAAACAACCGTATCCCCGGTTGGGGCAAACTGGTCGATGAACGCGGTCTCAAGCAGAGCGGGAGCGATAAAGTTCCCTTTACTGTGGCTCTGGAAAACAAAAATCCGAAAGACGGCAAAAATTCTCTCCACTTTTACAGTGATTTCCCGACCAAATGGTACGGAGTTCTCTGTCACTTGCCGATCAAGGACGTTCCCGTTCCCAAAGCGGGACAGTATGTGATTTTCAAGATCAGTTATGACCAGAAAGGCGAAAAAGTCATCGGTACCGGTGCAGGACTTACGCTGGCTTTCCGCTCGAAAAATATGGAGCGTGTGGATTTCGGCGGCGGCAACTGGCACAAAGGCAGTTTTGACTGGACCCATAAGGTATGGACTTCCAGAAAATACGATCATTTCCACAGAGATACCCGGTTTATAACCTTGGAATTCTATCTGGGGGAAGCCACCGGCAAAGTCTGGATCGACAATGTGAAAGTCGAAGTTGAACTCTGGCAGAAAAGTAACGCCGCCGCCGGTTATATCAACTGAAATCCCCGGCGGCGTTATAACCATGCTCCGGCAGAACCTGCGGGAGCATGTTTGACACAGATTAGATGATTTCCAGAACGTGCTTTTCGGGCAGTTCCGGAAGTGCCGGGGAGGGATCTTTCTGATACCAGAATGCCGTTGCTGAAATATCATCCTGCAAGGGGAGATAATACATGCCTTCGGCATCGCCCAGTTTCCAGCCCAATGCCTGAATGGTGACGCGCAGTTTCTTGCGGAAACGCACCGGGTCGCAGACGTGCCAGCGGTAGAGACCGAAACGCTGCTGGGAGTGGTACAATCCGTTGGGGCGCACCACTTGCGGCATTCCGGCGTAGGGGGTGCAGAATTCGCAATACTGGTTTTTGCCTTCCGGAGTCAGTTTGCTGTCGAAGTTGTAGGAGCCGCAGAAGTAATCTTCCGTACCGGTTCCGCAAATGGTGGGGTATTCGTCATCGTCGTCGATGTAGAATTTGATTTCGCCTTCGCCCCACCAGCCGTTGTTGTTGACGCCCCATGCAAGATAGGTTCCGACATAGTGACCTTCGCCTGAAATATTATCGGCGATGGTGACGACCTCTTTGTATTTCAGCGGGTTGAAGCGGCGGAAACTGGCGCAGAAATAGGCGCACTCTTCCGGAACATCCGTCAACGTGTAGTCGATCTGATAGTAGATGCGGAATTTTTCCACATCCATATTGGTCAGCGTGATCTTGCAGCGTTTGCGGAAGGGCATCTCCCAGTAGCAGTTGAAAGCACTGCCGGGATTGTGAGTGACCATAAGGCTGTTGAGGGGGGCAAAGCAATCCTGGGGCCATGCGGTGGCAAAGAAGTCGCCGACCGGACATTCGATCGCAGGAGTTTCGGAGTTTTCGTAGTAGACGCGGAGAATATAAAAGCGGTTCTGCCGTCCGGCAACGGTCATCCAGATATGCTGGATCGCACCGGCACCTTCGATATCGGCGAGGGTGAAGGTTTCGCCTGCTTCAATATCCACAGAGGGGGATACTTTCCATGTTTTTCCCAGTTCCAGAGCGGGGTGGGAGCCGGTGCCTTCGACGGCCATGCCGCCTTTACCGGGCTCGCCGGTGAAGTTTTCCGGCGAGATGGAGCGGCTCTGCGCGTTGGAGAGGCGGGAGAGATTTCCGGGATTCATACCAAGACCATTAAACATTTTTCATTCTCCTTGTTGAATTAAATTGATGTATGCTGTATATTATACTACATATAACAGAAAAATGAAAGGATGATTTCAGAAAAAACATGGACGATCTTATAAAAAATCAAAAAATTTTCCATTATCGTTACTGGGATGCTGTTTCCGGACCTGATTTTCAGGTGCGGGGCATCGGCAGCGAAGAGTTGATGCCGCCCGGAATGGTTTTGCGCCAACAGGGAACTCCGGATTGGATGATCATGCTCTATACGCCCGGCTGCAAAGTGAAACTCCGCGGGAAATGGCAGAGCGTAGAGGAAGATAGCCTCTCTATTTTTCCGCCGGGAACAGAACACCATTACGGAACGGAAGATGCCGTCTGGAACCATTCGTGGATGCATATTTGCGGCGGAGAAACGGATTTGCTGATGCAGAAATATTCCCGTTTGCAGAATACGCTGCTCCCCTTCAGTCACCGGGCGTTTCTGCGTCATCTGGATTATATGGCGGGTGAATTTCTCCGCCGCCGTGACAACTCCTGGCTCGTCTGCCGCAATACGCTGGAACATCTGCTCATGGAACTTGCCGATGACCGCCGCCGGGAAGAGTATACGCCCGAACGGATGCTGAAAGTGCGGGATTACATGGAGAAAAATTATCTGAAAGAACTTTCCCTCAAAGAGTTGGCGCATCACATCTCTGTTTCAGTGCCGCTGTTATCGCTGGAATTCAAAAAGAGTTTCGGCATTTCTCCGATCGCCTGTCTGCAGGAGATCCGGTTGCGTCACAGTCTGTACTATCTGTCGGATCTGAACCTCTCCGTTGAGGAGGTGGCAAAGCGGTGCGGCATCGCCGATCCCTTTTACTTTTCCCGCCTTTTCCGCCGCAAATACGGCTTATCTCCCCGTGCGTACCGCCAAAAGAAACTGACAGTTTTTTGATCTTTTCCCTTGAATTTTCTCTCCAATAAATTATGTTGAAAATGAGGAGAAATTTTTATTGGAGGAGAAGATATGGAGAACGTTTTTTGCAGTTTGTATACCCAGAGCAGTATGGAGCCTGCCGCAGAAAAAGCGGCATTGCAGGAACTTTTACTGCATCTCGGTCAGGAAGCCGCACAGCAGCAGATCGAACGGCACAGTTCATCGCACCGGCTCGACGGCATGATCTGCCGGGCGTTGGAGGCAGCTTCGGAACATTCCGATTTTTCTGCGGACGATCTGGAGCGTTTCTGCCGGGAAATGGCGGATGAAACCGGACGCAAATTGCCGCAAAACCGTTTTGAACTGGTGCATTTAGGGGAACGTTTCCGCCGCCGGAACTGTAATTGCGCCGGGATGTATCCGCTGATTTACGGCGGACTGAAAGGAATTGCTGAATATGGAATGAGATTAACCGGAAGTAATACTCCCGCCCCTGAAATTACCGATTATCTGAAAAAAATTCTTGCCTATCTTCTGGTGCCGGGACTGGATACGCCCGAATTGACCGCTCTGGCTCAGGATTGCGGCAGAATGTGTTATCATACCTTTCAGCAGTTATCCCGGAAAAACAGACTGGATTACGGTATCCCGCGGCCGGTCCGCATACGGACTTCGCCCGTTCCGGGGAAAGCCGTGCTGGTTGCCGGACAGGATTTTCAGGTGCTTGCCGATCTGCTGGAACTCGCCCGTGAACGGGATGTACGCATCTACACCTGCGGCGAGTTGCTTTCGGCACACACCTATCCCGGTTTTCAGCAGTACTGGCAGTTGGCGGGACATTACGGAACGACTTGGAAAAATCACCGCAAAGAGTTCGAGGATTTTCCCGGGACGATCCTGCTGACCTCCGGCTGTTTCCGTCCGGATCTGCGGGGACTGGAAGACCGCTGTTTCAGTTGCGGAGCCGTCTGGACCCCCGGTATCACCCATCTGAAAAGGGAGGAATTGGAAACGGTTCTGGAAAATGCCGATAAACTCCCCGGTTTTGACCGCAATTTTCCGGAAGAAGCCGTTTCTGCCGGGTTCGGTTACGAGGTTCTGGAAAGCAGTCTCCCCGGGATCATCTCCATGATGGAGCGCGGCGCACTGCGGCATATCAGTATTGTCGGCGGCTGTGACCGTTCGGAAAATGACGGCCGTTATTTCCCGGAGTTGATAAAACAGTTTCCCTCTGATGCTTTGATCCTGACTTTCGGCTGCGGCAAGGCGCATTTCCACCGGGACACAGCCGGCAGGATCGGGGAATTTCCGCGGCTGCTGGATATGGGGCAATGCAGTGATGTATACGGTGTCATCCATTTTTTCCGCACGATGGCGGATAGACTCGGATTGGAAATCGGCAGTTTGCCTGTATCGGTATTTATCAGTTGGAACGCAGAACGCGCCATCCCCGCTATTCTGACCCTTGCGGTCAGCGGGTTTGAGGAGATGTTTGTCGGGGAGGGAATTCCCGCTGATATTCTGGAAAGTTTGCAGAATATCGCCGTGATCCGTACGGTTTCGACTCCGGAGAAGGATCTTACTTTGTGCGGTCAAGCGTATCGTTGAGATCGTTGTAAATATGGCGGATGTCTCCGGAGAGGTCGGTGCCGCTGCACCGGCGCATTTTGTCGCCTTTGCAGTTGGCATCCAGCACATCACCGATCTCCTGAAGCGGATGCAGTACATTCTGCATCAGACGGTGTTTGAAAATCAGCATCAGCAAAAGCATGATCAGGGCCATAAAAACAGCACTCCATGCCCCCGCTGTACCGAAGCGGATGACCTTGTTTGCCGCTGTCTCCATGGCACTGCGGTTGATTTCTGAAAGTTGGGTGATGGCTTCAAGGAGAGTGTTTTTTGCCGCTTTATCTCCGCTGAAAGCAGCAGTTTGGTGTTTGCCGATCATATCAAGAGCGGAAGTTTCATCGGCTTCGGTCACGTTGTTCCGCGCCTCCTCCAATGAGTTTGAAAAGGCGGCGGCATCCTCTTTGAGCAGTGCCGTGAGCATTTTTTCACAGGAGGCAAGAGAACGCAGATTGCGGGCGTTGCTTTCGCCGCTGACCGGGGCAAGGCGCATGAAGATCCAGATACTGCCGTACGCCATGAGCAAATTCAGAGAGATCAGCAGCCAGACTGCAAAGCGTACCGATTGTGTCGTCTTGACCATGGTTACGCCTCCTTGCTCAATTTGGCAATGGCCTCTTCGCTTGAAACAATGATCAGACGGTCATCGGCGGAAAGCGGTTCGTTCGGATTGGGGCGTTGAAGTTTTCCGTTGCGGCGGATCGCCGCTACGATGGCATCGAATTTTCTGGGGAGTTCCAACTGGATAAGGTTTTTGCCGACCATGGCGGGGGGAGGGCAGATCTCTGTCAGCAGCAGATCATCGCCCAGTGTCGTATCGGCAAGAATATGACGGTAGAGCAGTTTGGTGGCGAAACGTTTGCCGAATTCCAGTTCCGGCGTAATGATTTCATTGGCTCCGACCAGTTGCAGAATTCGTTTGTGTACCTTGTCGTTGGCGCGCGAAACGATATTGCGCACTCCCATTTGCCGCAGCAGTGCCGTGCAGATGATGGAGGCCTCTTTGGAGGAGTCGCCGATCGCACAGACCACGGCATCGCGCTGTGCCGGTTGGAGGCGGAGCAGTTCTTCTTCATCTGTCGCATCGATGGCGACGGCTTCTGCGGCGAAAGCGGCGGCTTCTTCCACCCGGTTGCGGTTGCGGTCAACGGCGAGGACTTCCGCGCCTTTTTCCGCCAGTGCATGTGCCAGAGCCATTCCGAATTGACCGAGGCCGATAATAAGGATTTGCTGTGCCATAATATTCTCCTAATTGATTGCGATCCGTGCATTGGGGCAGCGGGAATCTGAACTGCGTCTGGGATCATTCAATATCATAAAGATCGTTATAGGGCCGATGCGCCCGATAAACATGGTTGCCATGATGATTATTTTGCCGATGTTGTCCAGTTCGGCGGTTGCGCCGATGGAGAGCCCGACCGTCGCAAGTGCGCTGATGGCTTCAAAAATCAGCTGTTTTTCCGGGATCGCCTGAGTGACCACCAGCATAAGGATCGAAAGCGACAGCACCGCCAGTGAAGCAAACAGCAGTGTAACGGCACGGTAAACCGTATAATGGGGTATCCGGCGGTTGCGGATAATGATTTCATTGTGACCTGTGACATTGGTCCAGAATGTCAGTGCCAGTACGGCAGCTGTCGTTGTTTTTATGCCGCCTCCGGTACCGCCGGGGCTGGCGCCGATGAACATCCAGAGCAATGTCATAAGATAGGTGGCATTGGTGCAGTCCGCCACGTTGACCGAGTTGAACCCCGCCGTCCGCAAGACGGCCGCCTGAAACCAGGCATTGGTGATTTTGTCGGTCACGGTCAGTCCGGCAAGGAGGCCGTTCCATTCAAAGACCAGTACCGATATTGTCCCTGCTCCAAGCAGGATCATGGTCGTGGTAATGGCGAGTTCCGCACTCAACGGAATAGGGCGGCGCATAAAGTAACGCGGCAGCAGCAGACAGACCGCCGGAGCAATGCCGCCGAGAACACAGAGAAGTGAAAGCGTAACAAGGATCAATGGATTGGTGCAAAACGGCTCCATACTGTCCGGAAAAAGACACATCCCCGCATTGCAGAACCCGGAGACGGCGGCAAAAAGTCCCTTCCACAGGGCATCGGGTACGCTCATGCCGTACCCCCGCACAAACGCAAAGCCCAAAAGCAGTGCGCCGATAAGTTCCACGGAAAAGGTGAATTTCAAAATCAGTTTCAGCGAGTCCGGCAGTGAACGGTCGCTGGTGTCTGTTACCTGGGTCATCACCCACTCCTGATTGAGCGAGAGTTTCCCGATGGAGTGGAGCGCGATAGCCGCGATCGACATCAAACCGAGCCCGCCCGCCTGGATCAGCAGAAGCATGCAGAGTTCTCCGAAAAAGGAGAAGTTTGAACCGATGTCAATGGTCGTCAAACCGGTAACGCAGCTGGCACTGACCGCCAGAAAAGCGGCATCGATGGCGCGGACACTGCCGGTTGTCGCCAGCGGCGTACACAAGAGCAGTGTTCCCAGTGCGGAAAGTCCGAAAAATGTGGCAAACATACAGCGGGCGGGGTGGCGCAGCACCAGATCGAGAGCCGACTCCCGCGGTCCCGCCGCAGGACGGTAGAAGAACGTCAGCAGAATGACCAGAAGCCCCTCCCAGAAAAGCTGGATGCGCAGCAGATGGATATAAAATCCTCCCCAGAGAAGGAGGAAAAGCAGCAGGACTCCCAGCGGAAAAAGATAGTGCTGCACTTTATTTTGCGAAAGCCGTCTGCTCCAGCGCAGCAGATAAAAGGCCGTGATCGATCCGCTCAAAAGAAATCCGCTTTGCGCCGTCCAGCTCTGATTGCCGACGGTAAAAAGGGAAAGTTGCGAGATCAAGAGCAGCGTAAGTGCCGAACCGAGGGTGCGGATGCGGTAAAATTCCGGGAGTTTTGCCGGGGGAGGGGGGGCAGAGGCGGACTTCCATTCCCACAGCGAGAATATTCCGATCATCATCAGACTGCCGTAAAAGAGGGCGGCAAACGGACTGTTCTGCAAGTCGCGCCCCGCCAGCAGCGGCAGAGCGGCAAGAGCCAGCAGACAGAGCGGACGCCCCATTTTTTTACGGTGAAAAAGGCGGAGCGTCCCGCAAAGTCCGGTAAGACAGATCAACGCCGCCGCACAGATACGGAACCACGATGACGCCTCTTCTGCCGGAGTGATCCCGGCAAGACAGAGGGTGAACGGGGTCAAGGTGACACAGATCCCTTCCCACCAACCGGCGTGCTGTTCGTGTTTCATATTCCTCCTGTTGAACGGGTTGCTGAATTACTGATAACGGGTCGGGTCCGGAATGCCCGCTGTCTCAAAACCGGCATGACGCAAGGTGCAGCTGTCGCACTTGCCGCAGGAGCGTCCCGCACTGTCCGGATTGTAACAACTGGTAGTGAGCGAATAATCCACTCCCAGTTTTACGCCGGTTTGGATGATTTCAGCCTTGCTCATATTTTGCAGCGGGGCTTCGATTTCATAGTGCCACGCTTCATCCACAGCACAGGTCCCGAGACGGGCGGTTTCCTGAAAACTGCGGATGAAAGCCGGACGGCAGTCCGGATAACCCGAATAGTCCACGCTGTTGACACCGATGAAAATATGACGGGCTTGCAGGACTTCTGCCCATGCCGTTGCAAACGACAGAAAAATCAGATTGCGCGCGGGTACATAGGTGACGGGAATTTTGCCGTCACCGGCGGCATCCGGCACGTCGATCGCATCATCGGTCAGGGCGGAGCCGCCCCACAGCCGCAAGTCGATCTTCGCGCACTTATGTTCTGCCGAACCCAGTTGAACGGCAACTTTTTCTGCGGCTTCCAGTTCGCAGCGGTGACGCTGCCCGTAGTCAAAAGCGAGGGTATGGCACTCAAAGCCTCTGGAACGGGCGATGGCAAGGACGGTCGCGGAGTCCAGACCGCCGCTCAAAAGAACGATTGCACGCGGCATATTACAGTACACGTTCGATTACGATTTCCGGGTCGAGTTCTTCCCGGAGGATGCGTTCCAGCCCGTTTTTGATGGTCATGGTGGCATGAGGACAGCCGCCGCATGCGCCTTTCAGACGGAGACGGACGGTTTTATCTTCGATTTCAACGATTTCCAAATCGCCGCCGTCGGCCTGGAGGTGGACGCGCAGTTCTTCGAGACGATTGATGATATTCTGTTCAAGTTCGTTCATTTTATAATTCCTTTCTGTTTGGTCATGAATATAATATGCGGCTTTTTTCCGGTTTTGACAAGTCAAAATCTGAAAAAAAGGCAAAAAATCACAGTTTTTGACCAAAAAATATTGTCGTGTGAAAAAAACGGCAGATATTTTGATCGTCCCGGCGTTTTTTCTGTCACCTGATGTTGAAGATTTTTTCATGGTTTACTTGTATTCAGAGAGAGATGATGCTATTTTATGACAATATACAAAAAAATTGGAAAAAGTTGGTTTTTATGGTCAGGATGATTGCTCAAATCAGAAAACTTTTTACTCCGCGGGATAAAAAACGTCTGCTGGGGATTTCGCTTTTGATGGCTCTTGCCGCTTTCGGGGAGATGCTCGGACTGGGGCTGCTGATCGGCGTGATCGCCTTTTTTCTGAACCCGGAACTGCTGCAGAAATATTCCGTATTGAACTCTTTTTGGCACTGGACAAATCTGGATTGGCAGAATTTTGTCATCTGCGGCGTTGTCGGTGTTGCACTTTTGCTCGGTCTGAAAAATATTTTTGCACTCTTTGTCGTCTACCGGCAGTCGAAATTCATCTATGAGAAGCAGACAGAATTACTTGTCCGTTTGTACCGCAGTTATCTGGAAGCCCCCTACCGTTTTTCACTGGCGCATCCGCTGGCGGAACGCAGTGCGTATATGGAGCGTGCCGATCTCATCAGTCAGGGCGTGCTGCTGCCGCTGATGCAAACGCTTGCCGATGTGATCGTTATTTTTGCGCTGGGCGTGACGATGTTCTGTCTGCTGCCGTTGAGTGCGCTCGGGTGTTTTCTGGTCATGGTCGGGATCGGGTTCGGGATTTTTTGCATTACCCGCTCTGCCAACAGCAGAATGGGGCGGCTTTATCAGGATTCCAAAGTCTCCCGTGAGGCGGCGGAATATACCGGGCTTGCCGGAATAAAAACGATGAAATCTTTTTGCAAAGAGGTCTTTTTCTGCCGCCGTTTTGAAAAAGCCCAGGAGAAGACCGCACACAGTGCTTTGTGGCTCTATACATTGGGGCAGATCCCCCGGCTGAGTCTGGAAACGGTTGCTCTGTTTCTGCTGCTCGGGCTCTTCATTGTTCTGCTGCTGCAAGGGAAAAAAGCGGATGAAATCTTACTGGTGTTTTCCGTTATCGTTACTGTAATGGCGCGTATTCTGCCTGCCTTGAGCCGCTGCAACTACAATATAACGCTGATCCGTCAGCACCAGTACCTTTTTGAAAGTATCGCAGAAAGTATTTTTGCGCAGGATAAAGAGGAACTCGGCAGCGGCGATATTCCGCTCTCTCTGGAACGGACTCTGGAAATCCGCAATCTCTGTTTTTCATACGACGGCAGCAAACGGGTCATCGATGATCTCTCTCTGACACTGAACGCCAACGAAAGTCTGGGGATATCCGGCAGAACAGGCTGCGGCAAGACCACTTTGGCGGATCTGCTGCTGGGATTGCTGAAACCGGATTCAGGCATGATCGCTGCTGACGGAACAGATGTTTTCCGCAATCTTTGTGCATGGCGCGGTATGATCGGTTATGTGTCGCAGAATGTCTATGTGTGCAGCGGTTCGCTCCGTGAAAATGTCGCTTTCGGCTTACCGGCAGAGGCGATCGACGATGAACAGGTATGGCAGGCATTGGAGATGGCTCAAATCGCAGATTGGGCAAAAAGTGTTCCCGGCGGGCTGGATTATGTACTGCACGACAGCGGAAGTAATCTTTCCGGCGGTCAGCGTCAGCGCATCGGGATTGCCCGTGCCCTCTACCCAAACCCCAAACTGCTTATTCTTGACGAAGCCACCAGTGCGCTGGATAACGAAACTGAATCCGCTTTTGTCGAGGCTCTGGAACACCTGAACGGCAAGTTGACCATGGTCGTTATCGCCCACCGTTTAAGTACCATTGAAAAGTGTACCCGGCACATCCGGCTTTGAGGTCCTCATGGTTACGATAAAAGATGTTGCAAAAGCAGCCGGTGTTCCGGAAAAGACCGTAATGCGGGCTCTTGCCGGAAAAATCATGGGCAAAAGACGTGATGCCAGAGAACGGGCGGAGCGGGTGCGCAAGGCGGCTGAAGAATTGGGCTATGTTCCATCGGGACTCGCCTCTTCTCTGCGCAGAGGAAAAACCCGCACCATCGGTTTGCTGACCGGGTATATCACCAATCGTTTTTTTGCCTCGCTTACTGAAACCGTTATGGATGAATGTGAAAAATACGGCTATCATGTCCGTTTGGAACTGACCCGGCAGAAGAGTGATAAAACACTTGAATGTCTCGCTGATCTCCGGCGCGCCCGGGTCGATGGGATTTTTTATGCAACTCCCTGTTTCCCGGAGGTCCGGGAGGAGTTGGAACGGATACAGCGCAGCGGTATGCCGGTTATTTTCCCCGTCGGGCGGGATTGCTCCGGTGCATTCAAAACGGTCTTTGCGGAACTGAAAGAAAAAGGATGTCGGCATATCACTTTTGCTCCGTGGCACGCTTATCCCGGAGAGATAATTCAGGAAGAAAGTATTTGCCGGGAACTCTGTGCAGAATACGGTTTTGACTTTTCGGTATTCCCGCTCTACTCTCTTGGCGATGCTGAAAAACTTGCTGAATTGCATCCGGAAACTCTTATTTGTACGGCTCCGCATTTTGTGCGGCATTTCTGCAAAGTGAAAGATGCTGATTGCCGCACTGCCATTGTCGGCATTTATGACGAATGGAATGTGGTCGATCATCCCGGGGAACTGACCGGTATTCTGCTTGCCCAGTCGGAAGAGGCGGTACGCTGTGCCGTGAGAAATCTTATCGCCGCTGCAGAAGGAGAGGAAAACGCTCCGCCTGGTCTCTTCCCGGTGACATACTATCCGCAGAAAGATTTTCATAAAATCGTCCTCAAGGATCTTTTTGCAAAACATTTGCAAAATGAATAGTTTGATTCCCCGTGGATATCTTTGGATTTTTTTGAATAATTTTTACAAATTTTTCTTGAAAAAAATTTTTTCAGTATTAACTTATATCGAGGACAGTTATTTTTGAAAGGCGGTTTTTATGCTTTTTATGATCGGTTATCCGACAGTGCGGAATGAAAATTTCAACCGGATATTGCTTTCCTATCGGGAGCAGATCAAAGATATTTATTTTTCCTTTCCGGGGATCGCCTCCGGGCGCGGTACAGGTGCGTCTGCCGGAATTCCGGAAGAAGAACGCCTTGATGCTCTGCTGGAAGATTTGAATTGTTTTCATCATGCGGGGATCGGTTTGAATTTGCTGCTCAACGGCAACTGTTACGGAAAAAACAGTCTGGGGCGTGAATTTTACAACCGCATCGGCGACACGGTGGATTTTCTGGTACAGGAGTATGGATTATCTTCGGTGACGACGGCTTCACCTGTGATTGCCGGATTTCTCAAAAAGAATTTTCAGGAATTGGAACTCCGCGCTTCCGTCAATATGGAAATCGGTTCCGTTTCCGGCATGGAGTATTTACAGGAGCTCTTTGACGGTTATTATCTGAAGCGTGAGTTGAACCGGGATATTGCGGCAATCAGATCCATCCGCCAATGGTGCAATGACAATGGCAAAAAACTTTATGCACTTGTCAACAGCGGTTGTCTCAATAACTGTTCGGCGCACAATTTTCATGACAATCTTGTGGCACATGAGGACGAGATCCGGGAAATGGACAATGCTTTTGTGTTTCAGAGCATCTGCGGACAATTTCTGAAAACACCGGAACACCGGGAGCGTTTTCTTGAAGTGACCAACTTTATCCGTCCGGAAGACCTTGCTCTTTATGAAGGGCTTTTTGACGGCATCAAACTTGCCACCCGGACAAACCGTACACCGGCGGCAGTTGCGCTTGCGTATTTCAACCGGAGTTTCCGGGGAAATCTGCCGGAACTTCTCGAACCGGATCATGCCGGACACTTCTACCCGGAAATCCTTGCCAATGATAAAATTCCGGCTCAATGGGTGCAAAAAGTTCTGCATTGCAGCAAAGATTGCGCCAACTGTACTTTCTGCCGGGATGTTTTCAATCAAAGCCGTATAACCTTGAAATAAAAGGAGTTCAATATGTTGACCAGTCAAATGATCAAAGAAGCCGCTCTTGCGGCAGGGGCGGATCTCTGCGGCATCGGAGATATGTCCCGCTTTGAAGGTGCGCCGCCGGAGATGGATCCCCGGTACATCTTCCCGGAAGCGAAGACCGTTATCGGCATGGTTTTCCGTATTCCCCGCGGTGTCCAGCAGGGCATCGAACAGGGAACGCAGTTTTATCAGTATCCCTCCATGGCTTACGGCGGCATCAATGAGATTTTTGCCCCCTCCGTACTGTATCAGGTGGGACGGCTGATCGAAGATCACGGCTACGAGGCTGCCGTTTACCGCAATACCGGTGCGCGCGGGGTGGTTTCGGATATGGACGGCTCACCCGGAAATACCCTCTCTCCCGAGGAACAGATTGAAGTCGAGGAACAGGCAAAAAGCAAAACTGCCCATCACCGTACCGTACAATTCACCCGTCCGGTGCGGGAAAATACGGTTGCTCCGGATCTGCAATTTCACTTCCGGCTTGCCGGTGTTGTTTGCGGTCTGGGTGAAATCGGCTGGAGCAAGATGTTTCTGACGCCTGAATTCGGCCCTCTGCAGCGGTTGGCATTTATCTTTACGGATGCTCCGCTGGAACCCGATCCGATGTATGACGGAGAGCCCCTCTGCCGCCGCTGTATGGCGTGTGTAAGGCAGTGTCCCGGGCAGTGTTTGAGCAAAGATGAGAGCATCGTGGTCGATCTTGCCGGAAAGAAATGCGAATGGGGTAAACTTGATGAATGGAAATGTTACGCATTTTATACCCACGGCGGCCGCAAATACAATCCTTTTGTCCCCAAAGAAGTGTGGGACAAAAACGAAAACGGCGACCTCGATTTGCTGGAAGGCAAGTGCGAAGCCTGTGAAGCGGAGATCATGAAAGTCTACAAGGCTCTTGAAAAATATTTCCCCTCCTGGGTCGGCTACAATATGGCAAAGTGCGGCGGTTGTATCCGGGCTTGCGTGAGTATGCTTGAGAAAAAAGGCGGCTGTATGGAAAAACGTTTCAAACGCCCCCTGCGAGTGACCGGAAAAGAGTGGAAAATGGATCGTTGAGGTATCAAATGCTGAATGCACAGATCATTAAAGAAAAAGCCCGTGAACTGGGCGCCGATCTTGTGGGCATCGGTGACATTGCTCACTATCTGGGGTGTGATCCCCAGCGGGACCCCAAAAGTATTCTGCCGGATGCAACGTGTGTTATCGGTATCGGTTTCCGTGTTCCCCGGGCGTTGTACCGGGTCATGGATGACAAAAATCAGTTTTACAATTATACCCAACTGGGGGTGAAGGCGATCGATGAAGAGTTGTCGGAGATTTTTCTGCTCCGTCTCGGCGCATTGATTGAAAATGAAGGGTACGATGCCTGTTTGCAGCGCAATGTTTCCAACTTGCGTATCAAGGGTGACAAGACCACCAATCCGGAGTTGATCGACACTTACGAACTGGCTCTGGCTGAACCGGTCGAGCCTGGCAAACCTGCTCCGGATGTCATTTTGGACTTCGCGGACTCTGCACGCATTTGCGGTTTGGGGTGTGTCAGTTGCAAAGGTAATGTATTGACTCCGGAGTTCGGACCGTTTGTCCGTTTCGTTTTTATCGTGACCAATGCTCCGTTGGAAACGGATGCACCGTTTGACCGCAATCTCTGCGATGAGTGCGGCGAATGTGCCAATGCCTGTCCGGGAAATGCCATTTCTGAAAAAGGTCTCAACTCCTGGCAGTGTGCCGTTTACTACCGCGGAGCGCACCGTTCCAATCCCTTTATGGATGAAACATTCCTCAAAGACGATCCCCGCCGCGAAGCGATCATCAGCGGAGAATATAAATTTGATGCCGTTTCTGCCAGAGAGATTTATCCGGAACTGGATTTTCTGCCGGTTTGTGGTTCGGGATATGCTCCCTGTATTTGCGGAAAAGCCTGTGATATGGCGTGTTTCCGGCACTTGAAAGAGAAAGGTCTGTTATGAAAACGTTGAAAGAAGAAATTGTCGGGCTTTTTCAGAAATGCGGTGCGGATATTGTCCGTTTCGGTGCTGCCGGAGCGTGTAAAGACCCCGCTGTTTTAAAGTTGATGCCGGAAGCGAAAACCGTGATTTGTGCGGCATTCCGCCAGTTGCGCGGAGCCAGACGGGGAATTGAGGAAGGCTCCACCTATTACCAGTATACCACCAATGCAGTGGAAGTTCTGGAAGAAAACGTTATGCCGATCGCCCTGCTGCGCGTCTCTGCTTTGATCGAAGACCATGGTTTTGAGGCATTGCCCCAGCGTCGCAACCAACTCATTATGCAGGAAGAAGGTTCCACCAATTTTGAAATGGATCATACAACCGTTTACCGTGGAAAAAAAGCCGAAAATGTGCTGGATTTTGAGCAGTGTGCTTTGGATTGTCATTTGGGGGAAATGGGGGAGTCCGGCTCTCTCCTGACCGATGAATTCGGCCCCTTTCAGCGGTATGTCTTTATTATCACGGATGCTGAAATCGAACCGGATAAGGCTGTTGAACCGCATCTTTGCGACAAATGCGGCAAATGCGCCGCCGCCTGTCCGGGAAATGCTCTCAAAAGCGGAAAGCGCGATCCGTGGCAGTGTTCTGTTTATTACAATGGCGCAAATATGACCAAAAATCCTTTCATGCCGCCGGATGCTTTTGCAGACGACCCGGAACGGCTTGCGGTCATCACTGGAGAGTGTGATCTCTCCCCGGAACGCGCGAAGGAACTGCTGGAACAGTTGATTTTCTATCCTCCGGTCAAACACAGTTACCGCTCCAGTATTTGCGGACGTGCCTGTGATACGGCGTGTTATATTCATTTGGAAGGCAAGGGGGTTTTGAGCAAAAAGTTCCAGAGTCCTTTCCGGAAACGTCCGGAGTGGAAACTTTCCATTCTTGAACCGGAGAAATGATTTTTTGTGCTGGAAAAACGGTTATTCCCAGAGTTTGGTCGAGAGGTAACGTTCTCCCGTATCGGGGAGAAGTACCACGATGCGTTTTCCCGTATACTCCGGATGTTTTGCCAACTCAAGGGCGGCAAAAAGAGCCGCTCCGGAACTGATGCCGACCATGATGCCTTCTTCTGCCGCCGCCTGTCGTGCTGTTTCAAGCGCGTCATCAAGTGCGACAGGGATCACTTCATCGATCAATTCGGTATCAAGCACTTTGGGAATAAAACCCGCACCGATCCCCTGAAGTCCGTGCGCTCCGGCGGGCTTGCCGGAGAGAACAGCGGAGGTGTCGGGTTCAACAGCGACGATTTTTACGGCGGGATTTTTTTCTTTCAGAAATTTTCCAACTCCGGTGAGAGTTCCGCCCGTGCCGACACCCGCAACGAAGGCGGCAACTGTGCCGTCGGTGTCGTTCCAGATTTCCGGCCCGGTGGTTTTGTAATGGGCGAGGGCGTTGGCGGGATTTTCAAACTGCTGCGGAATGAAACTGCCGGGGTTGGCATCGCGCAGTTCTTCGGCTTTGGCAATGGCGCCTGCCATGCCTTTTGCGCCTTCCGAAAGTACGATTTCCGCTCCGAAAGCGGCGGCAAGTTTCCGCCGTTCAATGCTCATGGTGTCGGGCATGGTCAAAATCAGATGATAGCCCTTGACGGCAGCGGCGATGGCAAGACCGATGCCGGTATTGCCGCTGGTGGGTTCGATAATGAGCGCACCGGGTTTGAGAAGCCCCTGTTTTTCCGCCTCTTCGATCATGGCGATACCCACCCGGTCTTTGGCACTGCCGCCGGGATTGAAAAATTCCAGTTTGGCAAGAACTTCGGCATTGCCCCGGTTCAGTTTATTGATGCGTACCAGCGGAGTATTTCCCGCCAGAGCCAGTATATTTTCTGCAATTTTCATTTTTACAACTCTTTGGACAGTTTGACGATTTCCTGATAGTATTTGAGATAGGCTTCCGCTCCGGCTTTGGAGCGGCCTTTCAGCAGATTGATCGCCTCTTGCGTGAGGTTTATGGATTTATCCGGTCTGCCGCAATGGTTCAGCACGCGGGCGTATTCCAGAGCGACCATGCCTTTTTCCTGTGCGGGGAGTTTCCCTGCGTTGCGCCATGCGGTATCTGCAAGCAGCCATGCGTTGCGGATGTTGGTGCGGTCTACCGCCTGCTGAAGTTCGGCATTGGCAAGTTTCAGCAATGTACGGGGCTGATTGTAGAATTTTTCGATTGCGAACTTCGTCCACTTATCCACCTTTTTCAGATTGCCGAGCTGCCGCATGATTTGAATGGCAAGTTCGCAGAAGAGCGGATTTTCGGGGAAAACCTTTGCCCGTTCTTCCAGAAACTTTTCGGCTCCGGCAAAATCCTGCTTATAAGTGGTCAGAAGTTTTACTTTGACAGAGACCAGTTCCCGGTTGTCCGGATATTCGACCAGAGCCAGATCAATGGCTTTCAACGCCCGGTCGTAATTGCGCAGTTTCAGTGCATCGTTGATGTCGTTGGAAAGTTTCTCCCGGCGGAGGGCTTTGCCGAGGTCATAACGGTCGTTGATGACTTCGGTCAGAACGGCATCGAGTTGTTTTACCGTGCCGCGCCACACCAGTTTCCCTTTGCGGTCAATGACGGCGCAGAGGGGGAGTTTGTCGTTGGGGCGCATGTAGTTGTGAAGTGTTTTCAACTGTTTGTCGGCAGCGGCGGGCATCCCCAGTTGCGGCAGACGGAAAAATTTTTTCATTGCATTGGGGGAGTCGCAGCCGATTGCCAGAAATACGGCTTTGCCCAGATGTTTTCCCGCAATATTGGTCACTTGGGAAAAGTTTTTGGAGCCGTTTTCGCTGACCGTCCAGAAGAAGAGGACGACCGGCAGTTTCCCTTTGAATTCTGCGATCGTAAAGGGTTTTCCTTTGATCCACTCGCGCAAGGCGGGTTCCGGCGCATCGCTCCCCGTCGGGACGGCATCGGCAAAAAGGTGGAACAGCGACGAAAATGCCAGAAGAAATATCAGAATTTTTTTCATTTTTTCTCCAATTTATTCAACCATGTGACAAAGCCCTCCGCCCCCACAACACATAAGCCGATGAAGATCAGGCAGAGGCCGAATACGAAGTTCTGAAGCAGATTTACAAAACCGATGCTGAGCAGCGGCAGTGCCGCAATCAGCATAAGAAGCCGTATTCCCCAGCGGCAGAGCGCAACCAGCAACGGCGATGCCGTGTTGTTCCGGATCTCCTGAACCGTGTCCTGATGGCGGCTCATGGAGGCGTAGACCAGCATGGAGGTCATTTTGGCAAACGACCAGCCGTGGACTTTTGCCGCTTTGGGAACGAGACTTGTCGCCGTACAGCCGGGGAGGGCGTTCCCTTCCAGAAGGCAGGGCGTGCCGTCTTCCCGCACGATGAAGTCCACCCGCAGAATATCCCGGCAGCGGGTGCCGATGTAGAACTGTCGGGCAAGTTTTCCGGCTTTTTCGAGGACTTCCGCCGGGAGGGATACCGCCGGGCAGAAATATTCCGTATGACCGTTGTTGTAGACATATTTTGCATCCCAGTCGTAGAAACCGTGCGGGGAACGGATCTCAATGACCGGCAGGATCTCGCCGTGAACGATCGGAACGGTTATTTCAATTCCCCTGACGAACTCTTCCACCAGAATTTCATCGGCAAGAGCAAGTTCTTTTTCTGCGGCACTTTCCCACTCTTCGGGGGTGTCCACTTTGATGATGCCGACGGAAGAACCTTCAAACGGCACTTTCAAAATCAGCGGAAATTTCAGATTTTCGGGAATGGATTTGTTCTGCCGGGTGATGACCGCCCACGGTGAAGTCGGTATGCCCAGACGGTCAGCGATCTTTTTTGAAGCGATCTTATCCATGACCAGCGCACAGGCATCACTGCCCGAACCGACGAAACGGAGACCCGCTTTCTCAAGTACAGATTGAAGTTTTCCGTCTTCGCCGAAGCCGCCGTGCAGTACCGGATAAACCACATCGGCACGGCGCATGGCATCGGTGACGGAACACTTTTGAATATCAGAGAGTTCCACCGTGAACCCGGCATCGGTCAACGCTTTGGCGACCGCAGCACCGCTGCGCAGAGAAATTTCCCGTTCACTGCTGACGCCGCCGTAGAGGACATTCACTTTGGGGGGCGGGGCGAGTTCCGGCTTTACGGGGTTGATAAAACGGATCTCCGGGCGCAGATAGTAGCCGGTTTTTTCTGCGACGATCGCATGGACTTCACGGAAAAGTTCGCAGAAATCGGCTTCGGAGGCATTTCCGGTGTTGACCAGATAGTTGGCATGTTTGGGGCTTACGCGCATATCGCCGACAGAAGTCTCTTTGAAACCGCACAGTTCGATCAGTTTGCCCGCAGGTTCGGTATCGGAGACGTTGCGGAACGCACATCCGGCGGAACGCTCTTTCGGTTCCCTTTCGCGGCGGTTTTCCAGTTCCGTTTGGATGGCGGCTTTTTCCTGTTCGCCGTCCACCTCTTCCACTGCAAAGACCGCTTCGGTGACGATCACATCTTCGGGGATGGAGGAGAAGCGGTAATCCCAGCGGAGTTCTTCTTTTTGAGCGTCCCACGGTTTTCCGGTGAGGCGATAGCCGCGGAGAGAGACCACTTTTTCGCTGATGACCGCCCCGTTTGCCCCCGCATTCATGCGGAGCGCACCGCCGACTGTTCCGGGGATGCCCGAGAGTTTGGCGAAAGAACCCAAACTCTCTTCGGCGCACTTGCGGGCGATTTCCACCAGCCGCAGCGCACCGCCGCAAGTGACCAGATTGCCGTTGCGGGAGAAGCCGCAGAACCCTTCGCGGCTCAGCCGGATGCCCAGCATCGGGCAGGGGGCATCCATGCCGACCAGATTGGTGCCGCCGCCGAGGATAAAGACCGGGATATGGTGTATTGCGGTATATTTCAGAACTTTGACCAGTTCATCTTCATTTTTCACGTCTGCCAGAAACGGCAGGGAACTGCCCACGCCGAGCGACGTCAGTTCCCGGTAGGAGACGTCCCGTTTCAGTTCAACGGAAAGACCTTTCAACTTTTTTTCCAGCATGGCGCACCTATTTTTTGTAAACTTTTTCAGGGTCGAAGACCTGTTCACTGCATTCGACGAGCGTATCGCCTTCGACCCGGTTGAAATAACAACTGCGGTGGCCGGTGTGACAGGCGGCGCCGCCGATTTGTTCGACTTTGAAGATCACGCTGTCAAAATCGCAATCGACCAGAATTTCTTTTACAAGTTGGACATTGCCGCTCTCTTCGCCTTTGCGCCACAATTTGCTGCGGGAGCGGGAAAAATAGACGGCACGGCCGGTTTTGAGTGTTTCCTGCCATGCTTCTTCGTTGATAAAAGCCTGCATTAAGATTTCTCCGGTGGCAAAATCCTGAGCGATCGCGGGGAGCAGACCGCCCCGTTCTTTGAATTTCAATTCGACCATAAAAAGACCTCACATTCTATCACATTTATAATGTGCCACGTCTCTTTTTTTTTGCAAGTGATTTTCTGAGAAATCCTGTGATTTTCCTCCGTTGAATTTTATTTTGTCAGTAAAACGCATTTTCGCCTTGAAAATTTACACTTTTGATGATATTTTAAGGACATGATGAAATATTCGGAAAAACCAATTCTTATTCAAGAGTACAATGGCGACCGGGTCCCTTTCGATGCGGAGGAACTGCAAAGAGACCTGATCGGCAGTTTTTTGTCTGCCGGAAAACAGGAACTCGCCTATCTTGCCGGAGAGATCGCTCTGGCGGTGGAATATACCATGCTCAACAGTTCCCGCCCGGAGTTGGTGTTCGGCAGAGGGGAGGTCGGTGCGGCCGTGATCCGTATGCTGGAAGAGACCGGTTTCCCGGAAGTTGCCTCCTGTTACCGCAACAGCTGCGGTGAATGTTATCTGACGCTGACTCCGGAATTTCCTGTCCTTGCAGAACTGCTGAAAAAATATCTGGCAAGTCCGGCGGAGCGTTTCAATGATGTGGTCGCCAACGTCTGCAAGGCTCTGAAAAACCTGAATATCACCGCTGTCCCGCTGCATCTCGCTTTGGAACTTGCCCGCTATTATGAACACCTTGCCGCAGAACAGCACCGCCCCGAAGAGTTGAAAAAACAGGAGCGGAAACTGCAGAAAACGGTTCGTCAGGCGGATATTTACAACGTTCTGCCCTCTGCCGCCGCTCCGCTTATCGAAGCAGAGATCCTGCGGGTCAATTCGATATCCGCCTTTTTCCCCTGCATCCGTTTTGTTTTTGAACTTGAAAAATTTGCCCGTCAGCAGAACTACTGTACTCCTGTTATGGAAATGGAACTGGTCGGCCCGCTCTTTGAAGTGGGGCAGTTGCTGGATCTGTGCCGCAAAAGCATCGATGAAGCCTTTTCGCCGCAGGAACCGCTGCCGGTCAGTCTGCACATTCCTGATATGTCGGATTTTGTGGTTTTCTTCCTCGGCGGGGAACGGATGCGCTTTCAGCGTGCCGGGCGGGATGCGGCAAAGATGATCACAGCCGGATTTTCCGGTGAACTTTACAAGCTGACTTTGAGTTGAATATATTTTTGAAAATAAAGAGAGGTGAAAAATGAACTGTTGGAACGAAATAAAAAAGTGGATCGCTTTCGATTGGAAACCGCATGCAAGTTGTATTCCTGCGCTGGTCATTCTGCTGCTGCTGTGGCCGGCTGTTCAGTTTCTGCCGGAACGGTGCGGCTATGAAAATGAACTTATTGAAAATTTTCAGATGTTCATTCTTTTCTTCTGCTGTTTCATCTGGACACTTCAGAAAGAGTACCGAAAACTTTTTGTCTTTGCCGCTTTGATCTTCTTTTTCATGATGTGCCGGGAAGTCAATTTCGGGCGGGCTCTTTTCTTTCCCGATCCGGTCATTCCGAATAAGTTTCTCCGCTGGAACAAGATATGGTATGCGCCGTACGTCGGGCCCGGTATTGCTCTTTACGGGGCGATTTGTGTGATTTTTTTCTTTGCGGGAAAAGTTTACAAACAGGCTCTCGCACTTTTGGCATCCACCCGAATTCCGGTTTGGAACGTTGTCTCCATTCTGGTTTACTGGTTCGGTGCCGCACTGCTGGATAAGATCTGTGATAATCTTATTCTGGAAGAGGGCGTGGAACTTGCCGCCTATGTTGCTATTTTTGCAACGGTCTGCTGCTATGCCTTTGCCCCCTCCAAACGCTGAGGCGGCGGAACAGCAGTACTTTCCCGGGGGATAAAGGAGTAATCCACAAAAACATCCCCCGGGATTTTTTCGCCTTTCAGAAGATTGCGGAATATGTCGCAGCTGCAGCGGACGATCTGCGGAAAGTTCTGTTCCAGGGTCGTCAGAGAGGGATAAAGTTTTTGTCCGACTCCGGCAAACGAGAGTGATATGAGGGATAAATCCTCCGGAACCCGGCAATTCATACAACGCAATGCGTGCAGCACTGATGTTTCAAGAGTTTCATCCTGAATGATCATTGCGGTAACGCCCGCCTCGATAAGACGTTTCAGGGAATTAAAACAATCCTCTTGAGTGATTGCTCCGGCGAAGCCGGATGACAAACCGTATTCAGAGATTATTTGTTCAAAGCTGGCTTGCCGTGCCATACTGTTCCAGTTATTTTCCGGATAGATACTGCCGGGGAAAGCCAGTCTGCCGATTTTCCGGTGACCGAGAGCGTAGAGATATTTTACGGCTGTACGCATTGCTTGTTCATCGTTGGAACTTACGGTAAAGATCCCCTCAAGGTGATTCGGGGCAGTATTGATGCACACCAACGGCATGATGTGATTTTTGCCCCAGTATTTTTCAAGACCGTTCAGTGCAAAGATGGAAATCGCGCCGCACAGATCCAGTTCTTCGAGCAACTCCAGATGTTTTCCGGACAGAATGATCGGACGGAAACCGGAGTAATCCAATTCACGCAGCAGTTGACTGCATACCTCGCTGAAATATCCATAAAGAGAAAACGACGGTATCAGTAACGCGACTGTATTACTGCGGCTGAAACAACCATTTTGCCGTGCTGCCTGAAATATGCGGCGGCGGGTCGTACGGCTGATTTGCTCTGATCCCGCAAGCGCACGGGAGACGGTTGCCGCCGATACCCCCAGCATTGCGGCAAGTTCTTTTTGCGTAATCATTCAAAAACTCTCCTTTTTCAAGAAAAATATAGTTCAAAATGGAGCAGTTTCAAATTTAAATTGCATAAAATTGCATAAAATTACATTTTATTGCGTCTGCATAATTTTTTCGGACTTGTTTTTAACGGAAAGACGGATATATTTTTAAAAAAACATTATGAAAGGAACGATATGAAAAATCAGTTGAATTTGAATGGCCTCTGGCAAATGTCATCTCCGCAGATGGGGGAGAAAACAATTCCCGTGACTTTGCCGGGTGATAACTATACTGCTCTCTACGAAGCCGGGATCATTCCCGACCCCTACTTCGGAAAAAATGAAGATCTCATTCAGGAGTACCGCAAATACACCTGGATATTCAGTCGGGAATTTGATGTGCCGGAAGAGCTGCTCGCCTTTGACAGTGTTATTCTGGATGCCGAAAAAGTCGATACTCTCGCACTCTTTTCCCTCAACGGGAAAAAGGTTTTTGAAAGCGGCAATATGTTCCGGCGTACCACGCTGGATGTGAAGAAGTTTTTGAAGCCCGGAAAAAATACCGTTTCTGTGAAGTTCAAGCCTGTGGAAGCGGAAGGCAAAAAAATCCGTGACACCCTGCCGGAAGAGATCTTCATGAATGGCTGTTCAAAAGTTTCGTATCTTAATTTGATCCGCAAAGTCCACTGCCACGGCGGCTGGGACTGGGGCATTACTCTCTGCCCCTGCGGCATTTATGAACCGCTGACCCTCACGGGCATCAACTCCTGCCGTATCGAACATCTTTATACGGAACAGAACCACAGCAAAAACAGTGTGAAACTCACTGCCATTGCGGAACTGTATGCAGAGAAAAGCAGCCGTTCTTCTGTCGTATTCAAGTTCAATGGCGAAGAGAAAAAAGTTCCCGTCGCACTGATGAGCGGAAACAACATCGTCAAAACCGTTTTTGAGGTGAAAAATCCAAAACTATGGTGGCCAGTCGGGTATGGGGAACAATCGCTTTATGACCTTACTGTAACTGCCGCCGAAGACGAAAAAAGCATCGAAGTCGGTCTGCGTACCGTTGAAATCATCAACGAACCCGACCAGTACGGTGTCTCTATGGGAGTGCGCATCAACGGGGTGGATATTTTCTGCAAAGGGGCAGACTGGATCCCTGCCGATGCCTTCCCGTCACGCATCACCCCCGCCGCAGTGGAGGATCTGCTGAATTCTGTTGTCCTTGCCAATATGAATATGGTTCGGGTCTGGGGCGGCGGTCAGTATGAAAATGATTTCTTCTATCAACTCTGCGACCGCAAAGGGATCATGGTATGGCAGGATATGATGATGGCGTGTTCGCTCTATCCGGCAACGGACGAATTCATCGCCGACATTACCGCCGAAGTGGATTTTCAGATCCGCCGTCTGCGCAGTCACGCCGCTATTGTCCTCTGGTGCGGCGACAACGAGTGTCTCGGTGCTACTGGTTGGTACCGCTCGGAAAACCGAGTCGCTTATCTGGTTATGTATGACCGTATCAACCGTGAGTTGCAGAAAGCCGCCGCCAAGGCTGACCCGGAACGGATTTTCTGGCCCAGTTCCCCCTGCGGCGGTCCCGGTAACTTCTCCGACGGCTGGCACGATGACTCCCGTGGAGATATGCACTACTGGGAGGTGTGGCACGGCGGCAAACCCTTTGAAGCGTACTACTCCAAAAAACCCCGTTTCTGTTCCGAATTCGGTTATCAGTCGTTCCCGTCGTTTGAGACGGTCAGCGGCTACTGCCCCGAAGAGCAGTTCAACGTATTTTCTCCTGTGATGGATCATCACCAGAAATGCGGCCTCGGCAATGCTCCGATCATCGGCATGTTCGGCCGCTATTACCGGATGCCGGAGGATTTCAGAAGTTTCCTCTATCTCTCTCAGGTTCAGCAGGCGGAAGCCATCAAGACCGGTGTGGAATACTGGAGGACACTCAAGCCCCGCTGTCAGGGAACGCTCTTCTGGCAGTTGAATGACAACTGGCCGGTCGCATCATGGGCGAGCATTGAATACGGCGGCAAATGGAAACAACTGCAGTATCACGCCAAACGTTTTTATGCTCCTGTCATGGCAACCGTGTTTCGGGATGAGACCCGGGAGGCCCGGCTCTTTGTGGTCAGTGATGTGCTGGAAAAATTGAAAGCCGAAGTGAAAGTCACCTGTTGGAGTTTTGCCGGAAAAGTTCTCCGGGAGTTTACCTTCAACAGCACGCTCAAAGCCAATGAAAGCAAAGAGATCCATGTTTTCAAAGAAACTGAATTGAACGGAATGAAACCCGGTGAATATTTTATTGAAGTTACCTGCCGTGCTGAAAGTCCAAGCGGTAAAGTTTTTGAACATCAGAATTTTACGTGGTCAGCACCGTTGAAGGTCTCTCCGGTGGAAAAAGCTGTTCTCAAAACGGAAGTCAAAGAGAAGGATGGTAAAATCACGGTAAAAGTTACCGCCGACAAACCCGCTTTCTTCGTTCTGCTGGAGACGCCCGGCATCCCCGGGATCTTCAGTGACAACAGTTTCGCACTGCTGCCCGGCAAGGGGCGGGAACTGGTCTTTACTCCCAAGGGGAAAACGACTGTGAAGGCTCTGGAAAAAGCGTTGGAAATCACAACACTGCGTGACACCTACCGTTAAACCTGCAATATAATTGAAAGGCTGTGTACTAAACATAGACTGATAAAAAAATCCGCGCGCAGCGCGTACCCCGCC
>JAFTUS010000133.1 GCA_017466125.1 Lentisphaeria bacterium
ACATAATCAATATTATGCGACATTTCACCCTCATCGAACTGTTGGTCGTGATCGCAATTATTGCAATTCTCGCCGCCATGCTGCTGCCCGCACTGAACAAGGCGCGCGAAAAGGCCCATTCCGCCAGTTGCGTCAACGCCGAAAAACAACTGGGACTTGCAACAATGATGTACGCTGACACTTATCAGTATCTGCCGTTGGGAAAATGGCACGTTTATTCCGTGGCTTATCTGCTGGAAACGGAAGGTCTTCTCAATATGGACATCGCCAAGAATGGCTGCCCTGTGACACGCGGCAAAGAAGCAACGGTCGGTGACGATGCCGGTAAAAACTTCAAAGACACCAAAGTTCTGTCAAGAATCGGCTACAACGGTTTCATGGGCAGATTTAAGAAAGAAGATTATACCATTGCTGCGACCTGGAACGTGAACTGCGGCCCGAATATGCCGGAACAAGTCGTCTCCCCCGGACATAAAGTCCTGTGGGCAGATATGACTGTGGAAGGTGCCAGCGTGGACATCGCCTGCCTCCGCGCCTCGGATGATCTGACAACCAATAATACCGGTGGTCAGCGTGCGTTTTTCGGTCACGGTCTTTCGCTCAATGCCTGTATGACCGACGGTCATGTGGAAAACATCAAATGGACTGATTTGACGGCGAACAACTTCTCCTCTCCGGCAACTACCTCTGCATGTGACACCGTTTACTTCCTGAACCCCAAGATGGAAGGCAAGAGAACCAAGTAATCTCAAGCATCTGAAAAAACAAATGTCCGGGGGCAATTTTTGTTGTCCCCAGCCACCGGTGTATCAAAAAACTGAAAAAAAGAGTATCCTCATGAAAACCAGTACCCTCCTTTTGTTGTCGCTTCTGCCGTCGGCAGTATGCTTTGCCTCAAATAAAAATATCATCGAATACAAGGCGGGCAAAGAGTTCGCCCCCGTCTCCATGGAACACGTCGCAGTCAAAGCGGGTTCGGCACTCGACCTCTCCGCCAACATCGATGCCCCCGCCGGAAAGTACGGCAGACTCGTTCCAGCCGCTGACGGCACCATCGTTACCGAAAAAGACCCCAAGCGCAAAGTCCGCATCTTCGGCGGCAACGGCTTGCCCAAAGCCCTGTGGCATGACGGCACTGATGAGGAGTTCCGCCGGGATGCCGCTCTCTTCGCCGCCGCGTTCCGCCGTCAGGGGTACAACGGCTACCGGATGCACGGCATCGACAAGATCCTTATGACCGGTTCAAAAGGCGAGTTGAACATCAATCCGAAATTCCTCGACCGCTGGGACTATCTGATTTCGGAAATGAAAAAACAGGGCTGCTATTTCCAGTTGGTCATCTTCTCTTTCGGCCTCTATGAAGACCCTGTCAAGGATGCCGCCACTTTCCGCAACCGCCGCGCACACAAGTTGATGCTCTATGCCGGACGGGAATTTGAACGCACCCGCTTCAAAGCCGCTGCAAAACTCCTGTTGGAACACGTCAACCCCTACACCAAACTGGCGTGGAAAGATGATCCCGCCATTGCCATCGTGGAATTTTACAACGAACAGTATGACGGTCTCTGTACACTGCCGTTTATCAAAAAAACCTTCCCTGCCGAATATAAATTTTTCATCAGCAAATGGCAGGATTTTCTGAAAAAACGCTACGGCAGAACCGCCGCAGCCAAACGTCCGCCGGAACTCCGCAAAGATTTCAACGCCGATATGCCGGACAAATCCGCTTCGCAGGCACTCAAATCCGCATGGGATGATTTCCGCAAAGAACTCGTTATCGAAAACAATGAATTCTGCACCAAAATCGTGCGTGAAGCCGGTTACAAGGGGATCGTTACAAACAACACCTATCCCCAGAGCATTTTTGCCGCAGGCAGTTGGCAGTCCATCGAAGCCGTGGACGGTCACAACTACTTCCAGCACCCCTCCGGCTGGGGCGGCAAAGGCTCCATCATCCGCCAGAAAAGCGATGCCAGAGAGGGCGGACAACTCTTCCGCGGCCTCAACGGGGAACGCCTCTCCGGACGTCCCTTCCTCGTCGGCGAATTCAACCACTGCTTCTGGAACAAATTCCAGCATGAAATGCCGCTGACCTTTACGGCGTATGCGGCTCTCAATGATTTCAGTTCCCACATGATCCTCTGCGACCCGGTCTGGCTCAAGATCCCCAAAATGTTTCTGCGTGCCAACATCTTTGACGTCGGCCGCTCCCCGGTTCAGCGGGCAGGCGAATTTTTCAGTTCGCTTTACTTCCTGCGCGGCGACATCACCCCCGCTGTGCATAAAGTCGATTGCGCCGTCTCCTACAAATGGCTTACCCAAAATAATCTGCTCGACGGAGCCGCCTCCGGAGAACAGGCGTTTCTGGGACTGCTGACCAATTTCAGCCAGCGTTTTGTGGATCTCCCCCTTCCCGCCGGGATGCCCAAGCCCCCCAAGGCGGAATTGAGCGTTGCCCCCGCCGCCGGAGGGCAGGTTTCCACTGACGGCTGGTACAACACCATCGGTGCCGACGCCCCCAACAGTTACAGCCTTGCCGACAGCGTGAAACAACTGCGTGCCAGAGGCATCCTCAAAGCGGACAACATCACCGACCCCGCCAACGGAGTTTTCCAGAGTGAGACCGGCGAAATCACCATGCGGCGAAATGAGTACCTCGTAAAGGCCGTCACGCCCAAAAGCGAAGCCGTTTCCCTGCTGGCGAACCGCAGTGAAAAACTCAATTCGCTTACCGTAAAAAGTGTGAGCGTCCCCGCTCTTATCGGTGCCGCCGCCGTGGATGGTGCGGAACTGAAAAATTCCGGACGTATCGTACTGGTCTGTGCCACCCGTATGGCAAATCACGGTCAGAAAATGCAAGCCGATGATGAAACCCTGATCGACCTCGGCTGGGCTCCCTCTCTGATGCAGACTTGCAAATTTACTGTGGAACTGCAAAATGCCAAAGCCGCAAACCTCCGTTGCTACGCCCTCCGTCTCGACGGGGAACGCACCCGCGAAATTCCGTTGAAAAAATCCGGAAATACAGTTGAAATTTCCGTAGACACGGTTACATTAGGTAAAGACTTGACTCCGTTCTTTGAACTGGTTGCAGAATAAGAGGTAAATAATGAGTTATATTTCCGGCAGTGCCGATTTCACCACTACCGTCGGCAAACTGAACCGTGCCCAGCACGGCTCCAACAGTGCGCCGATCTTGAGTTCCCGCAAGTTCCTCAAATACGATGAGGAATTCAAACGGATGAACTTCTATTCCAACCGCACCCACGACTGGGCGTTGTGGAACGACGGTCAGCGGATGATCGACACCTATTACATCTTCCCGTTGATGCACCTCGATCCCGCCGATCCGCGGAACTACTACTTTGCCCCCTCCGATGAGATCATCAATATGACCCGCAGTCTGGGAGGACGCATCTTCTACCGTCTCGGATCCAGCATCGAACACTCCGGCGATGTGCATTTCAACAGCCTCGTGCCGGAGGATTTCGACAAGTACGCCGAAGTCCTTGCCGGTATCGTCCGCCACTACCGCAAGGGCTGGGCAAACGGCTATGAATACGATGATATGGAGTATTGGGAAATCTGGAACGAACCCGATCTCGGTACGAATATGTGGACGGGCACAAGAGAAGAATTCGTCAGACTTTTTGTTACAGTATTGAAACGGCTCAAAAGCGAATTTCCGGAAATCAAAGTCGGCGGCCCCGGTCTGTGCGGCTTCAATCCGGATTATTTCACCGACATCCTCAATGCCTGCCGCGAAGCGGGCGTTGCGCCGGATTTCATCTCGTGGCACGTTTACGGCTCCGATGTGGAGTGGTCGGCGGCATTCCCGCAGAAAGGACGGGATCTGCTGGACTCTCTCGGCTTTCACGACACGGAAATCTCCATCAATGAGTGGCACTATGTGGTCACGTGGGACGGTATCGCCTTCTGCGACTCTCCCGCCTGCCGTTACCGGGCATTCGGCGGAGAAACCGGACTGGGCAATATCGACTCCGGCGTTTACAACCTCGCCATCCTTGCCGAATGGCAGAAAACCCCGTTGGATACCGCCTTTTATTATGGGGCAAGGCCCATCGGTGTCTGGGGCTTCATGACCGAAGACCGGGGCTGGAACAAAAATTTCTTCTCCATGGAAATATTCGGGGAGATCATGAAAGAGTACACCGCGCGGGTGGAAACTTCCAGCAATAAGAAATCCATCCATCTGCTGGGGTCACTCTCGGAGGACGGCAAAAAAGCCAATCTCCTCGTCGCCGATTACCGGGGACAGGATTTCACCGTCAATATCGACGTCAAAGGGTTGGAAAATGCCAAACGCGTCTCTGCGATCGTCCTCGACAATGACCGCGACAACGCCGTGACCGATGTCATCTGGCACAACAATATTCTCACTTTAAGCAAACAGAAAGCCGGTTCCGCCGCTTTCTCCGTAACATTTGAATTATAATAAAGGAACTTTCCATGAGTACCAATGCCGCTGCCGCCGCAGAACACTTTTTGAAAAATGAAACCCAGTTTCACCTCGGTTTTCTCCCCACCGAACAATCCCACCCCCTGACCAAAGGACTGGATAAAGCCTTTGAACGCTCCAGTGCCGAAGGGCTGCGGACACTGCAGAAGGCCGACCGTGAAGTGCTGGAAATGGCAAAACGGGTATTGAAATCCGATGTTTTCGCCCGAATGGTGGATGCCGGACGCCAGACCCTTGCCAAAAAAGGACGCATGGTCTTTTCCGGCTGCGGCGCGACCGGACGCTTGAGTATTCTTCTGGAATCCATGTGGCGGGAGTTCTTCAAAGACGAAAACGCCGACCGCACCGCCAGCATTATGACCGGCGGCGATTATGCACTGGTCAAAGCAGTGGAATTCTTTGAGGATTATCAGGTCTTCGGCAGGAAACAGGTCGCCGAACTGGAAATGGGCGAAAATGATATGCTCATCGCCATTACTGAAGGCGGCGAAACCAGTTCCGTTATCGGCACAGTCAAAGAGGCCGCCGACCGGGGCTGTGCCGTATTTTTACTCTTCAACAACCCCGCCGATCTGCTCCGCAAAACACTGGTGCGCTGCCGGGAGGTCATCGACGACCCCAGAGTGACGGTGCTGGACCTCTGCTGCGGTCCGATGGGCATTGCCGGATCGACCCGGATGCAGGCGACCTCCAGCGAACAGCTCATCGCCGGAGCTTTTTTGGAGATCCTCGCCGCTGAAATCACCGGAACGACCGTTCCCGATTTCGCCGAAGGATTTGAAAAAGTCCTCGATCATCTGGAGTCCGATGCAGTAGTCAACACCATCGCAGAAATGCTTGATTTTGAAGTGGAAACCTACAAAAAAGGTGCAAAAATCACCTACTTTGCCGGAGATTATCTGCTGGATATCTTCACCGACACCACCGAACGCACCCCGACTTTCATGCTGCCGCCTTTCAAAAACAGCGATGATAAAGTTTCTCCGCCCTCATGGGCGTTTGTGAAAGATCCCCGTTTCACGACCCGCGAAACATGGGCAAATATGCTCCACCGCGCCCCCCGCTGTCTCAACTGGACACGGGAAGATTATATCGCCATGGATGCCGAAGAGAAGATCATCAACAACCCGCCCAAAATCGATGCAGAAGAACTCTACCGCATGGAAGTCGGCTCCGAAGCCGCCCCCGAACGGTGCGCTTCTGAAAACGATGCGGCGATCTGCATCAAAGTTGCCGGGGCAGAACACAACGCCGAACTGGATAAGGCTTTTGCCAAAGTTTCCGAACCCTTTGCCGTCAAGCGGGAACTGGTCATCTCCTCCAACGCACCCGATACACAACTGCACCTTTTGAACCACATGGCGATCAAACTTGCGCTGAACAACTTTTCATCGGGAACAATGGTTCGCATGGGGCGCATCTCGGGCAACTGGATGAGTTGGGTCAACATCTCCAATAAGAAATTGGTGGACCGCGCCATCCGCCTGATCGCCGAACTGGGCGATCTGGAATACCCCGCAGCCTGTCTCGCCCTCTTTGAGAGCGTCGAAGAGATGGAAAAAATCGACTGGACGGGCAAAGAAAAACCCTCCGTCGTCCAGTACACGCTGAAACGGCTCAACTGAGAAATTCAGGACGTTTCAAACAAAAACGGCGTTGGTATTTCCCGATGACACGGAAACCAACGCCGTTGTTTGTTATTTTTCAGAAATCAAAGCGTTTGCCGCTGTTTTCCACGATGCGGCGGAGTACGTTTTTCAGTTCGGTGACATCCCCCGATTCAGCAGAAACAGGAACGATGTCGATGATTTCGCTGGAGAGTTCATCTTTCAGTAGTTCCAGATTTTCTTCTGCGCCTTCCACATCCATTTTGTTGGCAACGATCACGGCGGGGCGTTTGGAAAGCCCTTTCATATAGAGTTCCAGTTCATTGCGCAGATGAGCGAGGTCCTCCCACGGGGTGCGCCCGTCGATGCCGGGCATATCCAGCACGAAGGCAAGGACTTTGGTGCGTTCGATGTGTTTCAGGAACGCATGCCCCAGCCCCACATTGTCGTGCGCACCGTCGATCAGCCCGGGAATGTCCGCCATGGTCAGACGGTGGTAGTCCGGGTACTCCATCACGCCGACGGTCGGGTGCAGGGTGGTAAAAGGGTAGGGGGCGACTTTGGGTTTGGCGGCAGAGACGGCCCGCAGCAGGGTGGATTTTCCTGCGTTCGGAAAGCCGACCAGACCGATATCCGCCATGGTTTTGAGTTCCAGACGGAGTTTTTTCTCTTCGCCGGGTTCGCCGGGTTCCCACTCTTTCGGGGCGCGGTTGAATGCGGTGGCAAAGCGGGGATTTCCTCTGCCGCCCCGTCCGCCTTTGGCAGCCATGAACTGCTTGCCGTCAACATCCATATCGGCGATGATCTCACCGGTTTCGAGATCGGTCACAAAGGTTCCGACAGGAACTTTCAGAATAATATCATCCGCCTTGCGGCCGTGGAGGTTGGAACCTTTTCCGCCGGGGCCGTTTTTCGCCTGATAACGGCGGTTGTACATCAATGCTTCGAGGCTCTGTTCATTGTTGGTGGCTTCCAGAATAACGTTTCCGCCGCCGCCGCCGTCGCCGCCGTCAGGACCGCCCTTGGGCATGAATTTTTCCCGCAGAAAACTGCAGCAGCCGTTGCCGCCGTCACCTGCTTTTACAGTAATTTCAACTTTATCGACAAACATTTTTCATTTCCTTTGATTATCTTCTTACAATCTAACACGTTTCCGGCAAAATGCAAGCTGTGAAAACAAAAAAGCCCCGGAAAAAGCCTTCCCGGAGCAATTTTGACGAAATCAAACAGAAACGGTAACTCAGACCGCCGGAATGATTTCAACACGACGCTGTTCTTTGTAGAACTTCACAGTGCCGTCGCAGAGAGCGAAGAGGGTGTAATCCCGACCGCAGCCGACATTCTTGCCGGGACGGAAACGGGTTCCGCGCTGACGGACGATGATGGAACCGGCGGTGACGGTTTCGCCGCCAAAAGCCTTGACGCCGAGGTACTGCGGATTACTGTCGCGGCCGTTACGGCTGCTGGACTGACCTTTTTTATGTGCCATGATTTCAATTCCTTCTATCAATAAAAAACTATCTGATTGCATGAAACATCTCTTAATATAACTCCATATTCTGCAAATTGCAAATGCAATCTTCAAAAAAAACAGAAAATAAAACGGAGCCGCCGCCGGAGAAACGTTCAAATGCTCTCAAAAACTACCGTCAGTCGTATCTTTCCGATAACATCAATCAAGAAAATAATGGAATATCTGTAAAAAAACAATAAAAAAAACTTGACAAAATCAGTTGACAGTGTAAAGTACATAAGTAATATGTATAAACGGATTTCCAAAAAGAGAATTTGAAATGGAAAGAAAAAATTTAAATCAGGTTTCGATACAGGTTCGCAACAGTTATAACCGAATCGCCCGCTCAAGTGCTTCTGTGGGCTTGGAAGAGGCTATCGATCTGTTGAAAGATTACGTCGGTTTCAATCCGGAAGTCGGTCCCGCACGTGACCGTTTGAGGGAACTGGAAAAACGCTACACCGCCGAAGCAAGTCCGATCAAAAAAGTGATCGCTCAGATCGTGACTTCTTTCAAAGTTCCGGCAATCAAGGCAAAAACGATGAAAGATCCGGTCGCCGCCATGGCAATGTGTGAGGCATGTCTTGCCAAAAACCTCGATAATCCGGTGATCCTCAACGCACTGGCGGATGCCGCCAATGCCGCCGGGGCTCCGTTCATTGCTTCCGAGGCATTGACGATCAACCACGAATATCATCCCGCCAACGAACCCGCCGCCCGTAAACTGATCGACGCGCTTCAGCAGAGCGGTCAGGCGACCAAGGCTCTGGATATTCTCAAAGATATCGCCGCCGCCCATCCCGGAGATATGAATTTGCAGTCAGAACTCCGTTCCGCCATGGCTCTCGCCAGTCTGGAACGCACGCAGGAAAGCGCAGAGGAAAAAGCCGAAGCCAAAGAGCGCGCCAAACGCAAAAAAGACGATGTGGGCGACAAGTCCGCACAGGCGATCCAGCAGCTCATCGACGGAACGATCCACGATGCCGCTCAAGCCCAGATCCTTATCGAAAAATTCACCGAAGAGTTGGAGAAGAACGACTCTATCGATATGCGCCGCAAACTTTCCGAAGCCTATATCGTTGCAGAGCAGTATGATAAGGCTGTTGTCGAAATGAAACGGGTCGCCGAAATGATCGGCGCACTGGACCCGACTCTGGATAAGAACATCGAAAAAGCCACTCTCGCCATGCACCAGCAGGCGATCGACCGGATCAAAGCCGATCCCGACAGCGTGCCGGATGCCGAAGAAGAGATCCAGAAAATCGAACAGCAGATCGCCGATTACAAACTGGAACGCGCCGAAGAACGCGTGCAGCTCTATCCCAACGATGCTCTGCTCCACTTCGATTTGGCGGAACTCTACTTCAACCGGGAGCGTTTCAACGAAGCACTGCGGGAGTATCAGCAGGCAATGCGCAGTCCGCAGAAGCGTTTGCAGTGTCTGCTTCGTCTGGGGTGCTGTTTCGCCAAAAAACAGCAGTACGATATTGCGATCGAACAGTTCCAGACTGCGATGAAAGACCTTTCCCGCGGCGGAGAACAGCGTATGGAGGCACTCTATTTCCTCGGCAATACCTACGAGGAGAGCGGCAATATGGAAAAAGCCATGGAGTGCTATAAGGATATTTATCAAGCACAGGCTAATTACCGGGATGTTGCCCAGCGTATTGATGCCTATTACAGTTCAAAAAGCAATAACTGATGATTTCGGAGGAAGGATAAAATGGCCGATCAGGATTTGAACAACAACGCCGCCCCCGAAGTTGGCGGCAACGATACCAAAACCCGCAAAACAGTGCGGCTGGCTCCGTCGGTTGCGCCTGTTTCCGGATTGAAACTGCCCGGCAAAGATACCGCCGCAGGAACGACGATCGCTGACCCGCTTGCCAATCGGGATACCGATACCGGCAATCTGGAAGTGCTGGACGATACCCAGACCCGCCGCACCGTGAAACTGAAACCGCTCCGCCCCGCCGGTGCCAATACTCCGGGGCTCGATTTGAGCGGTGAAAACACCAATACCCGCAAGAGTGTGGTTCTCAAACCCGCCAGTGCGGTTCCCGGTCCTGTTGACGGCGGCAATACCAACACCCGCAAAACGGTCGTGCTGAAACCGGCATCCGCCCCCTCTGTGCCGCTCTCCGGCAGTGAGGATACGCAGACCCGCAAGACGGTCGTGATGAAACCGGCATCCGGCGTCAATATCCCGCTGAATAAACCTGCGGCAGAACCGGCACCCGCTCCCGCACCTGCGGAAGAACCCGCTCCTGCGGCAGAACCCGCTCCCGCCCCCGCTCCGGTGGATGATGCGACTCAGGTCAATACCAAGATCAAACCGGCCGTTGCTCCCGGGATCAGCATTGAACCGGTTGCTGCTCCTGCCGAGCTGAATGATGACCGCACTGTAAAAATCCAGCGGCCCACCCGTGCGGCTTTGAAACCGGTCGCCACTCCGGTTCCGCCGAAGGATGATGCCGCTTCCCGTGCAACAGTTGTGCTGCCCGATGAGAGTGCTTCTGCTGAAACAGTCGCTCTGGATGAAGGTTCTGCGGCTTCCCGTGCAACAGTCGTGCTGCCGGATGTCGATGAAGATACCGCCACGCAGCAGAATGCGGTTCTGCGGGATAACGCTGCCAACGAAACGGTTTCTCTGACCACTCAGGACCTTACCGAAGCCGCCGCCGCGGCCGCAGGAGAAAAGATCGCAGAAGAACTGCCGGTCATCGATAATACCAGCGCGCAGACTGTCTCTTTTGACGAAGACGATTTGCAGCAGGCGGAAGATACCGACAGCGAAGAGAGTGCAGAAACAGCCTCCGCCGGAGAAAACAGCGTATTGAATGACGTCGTTTTTGAAACTGTGCCGGAAAAAGGTTCGCCTGTTTACTTTGTGCTGATTTTACTGACTCTGCTGGCAATGGCATTTACTGCGACCGTTACCACGCTGGACTATTTGGGTACATGGCAGGGCGTAAAAGTTGACCTGCCGATCCCCGGACTGCTCAAACGCTGAAACGGAATCTCATGAAAGGGCTGCGGCAAAATCGATCTTGCCGCAGCTTTTTTTTCAGGACAGGTACAGAATAATCGGAAAACTTTCCGTTGATGATTTGCCGAACGGCGTTTTATGTGCTATATTAATACACTTGCATATTATGAAAAAATCAATCAAACAAAGGAAAGTTTTATGAGTTACAAACATATCAAAGTTCCTGCCGGTGACAGGATCACCGCTGACAGCAAGGGAGTATTGTCTGTCTCCGACCGTCCCATCATCGGTTTCATCGAAGGGGACGGCATCGGTCCCGATATTACCGCTGCTTCCATGCACATTTGGAACAACGCCGTTAAAAAAGCCTACAACAGCAAGCGGGAAATCGCCTGGATGGAACTCTATGCCGGAGAAAAAGCCAATAAGGTCTATGGCGAAGAACTCTGGCTGCCCGAAGAGACCATCGACGCCATCCGCGAATATCTGGTTGCGATCAAAGGACCGCTGACCACGCCCGTCGGCGGCGGCATCCGCTCGCTCAACGTCACCTTGCGTCAGCAGCTCGATCTCTACGTCTGCTTGCGCCCCGTGCGTTACTTCAACGGAGTCCCCAGCCCTGTCAAGGAACCCGAAAAGACCGATATGGTCATCTTCCGTGAAAACACCGAAGATATCTATGCCGGTATCGAATGGAACGCCGGAACGCCGGAAGTCAAAAAGGTCATCGACTTCCTGCAGAACGAAATGGGTGTCAAAAAGATCCGTTTCCCCGAAAGTTCCAGCATCGGCATCAAACCGGTCTCCATTGATGGTTCCGAGCGTCTCATCCGTGCCGCTCTGGATTACGCCATCAAAAACAACCGCAAAAACGTTACCCTTGTCCACAAAGGCAACATCATGAAGTTCACCGAAGGCGGCTTCAAGAACTGGGGGTATGATCTGGTCCGCCGTGAATACGCCGACGTCGCCATTCCCGCCGCAGACTGCGACTGGAATCCGCCCGCCGGAAAGATCATGGTCAAAGACTGCATCTGCGATGCCTTCCTCCAGCAGATCCTCACCCGTCCCGATGAATATGATGTCATTGCCACGCTGAACCTCAACGGCGACTACGTTTCCGACGCTCTCGCCGCCTGTGTCGGCGGTATCGGCATCGCCCCCGGAGCCAACATCAACTATGTGACCGGTCACGCCCTCTTTGAGGCGACCCACGGCACGGCTCCCAAGTACGCCGGTATGGATAAGGTCAATCCCAGTTCACTGACGCTCTCCGGCGAAATGCTGCTGCGTCACATCGGCTGGACTGAAGCCGCTGATCTCATCAATTCCGCTATCGAAAAAGCCATTTCCGACAAGGTCGTTACCTACGACTTTGCCCGAATGATGGAAGGGGCCACCGAGGTCAGTTGTTCCGGCTTTGCAAAGGCGGTCGTTGACCGAATGTAATATCCGTGAGAGGGAGGCTGAAGTCTCCCTCTTGAAGTATAAACAGAGGTTTTGCTTTTATGAAACTTGTTTCTATTATCAACGAAGCTCTTATTTTTACCGGGATCTCCGGAACGAGCCGTGAAGATATCTACCTTGAAATGCTCAAACGGGCAAAAAAGGTGTTTGAATCCGATTATAACCCGGATAATAATTTCAAATTTGACGTAGAAAAGGTTTGCGCGGGCATCATCGAACGCGAAAATGTTCTGCATCTGCCTTATGAAGGGGTCGCGCTGCCGCATATCCGTATGCCCGAATTCAACGACCTCTACTTTATCATCGGTATTCTGCCCGAAGCCGTACTGCTTCAGGAACATGATGCCAAACCCAGCCGTATCGTGATGATTTCCCTTATTTCCGGCGATACCAGCGACCTCTATCTGAAAGGACTGGCGGCTTTTGCCCGCTTTGTCGGCAAAGAAGAGAACCGCACCGCACTGGAAAACGCCCGCAACGGAGCGGAGTTCTGTCAGGTGCTGCGCGAAGCGGATGTGCGGGTACACAACAATCTTTCCGCTTCCGACCTTGCCACAGATGACATCCCCGCCATCCATCCGGAGGAGACCCTCTCGCATGCGCTGGACGTCTTTACCAGCAGCAACCGTTCCTGTCTGCCGGTGGTGGACAACAACGGCAAACTGATCGCAGAACTCAATTCCACCGATGTCATGCGCCAGTTTATCCCGGAATATCTTTTCCGCATGGATCATCTGGATTTTGTCAACAGTTTCGACCCCTTCAACCGCATTTTCCGTGAGGAAGATGAACATTTTGTAAAGGACTATATGTCCCCGGTGAAACTTCAGGTCAAAGAGGATACTCCGCTGATCCAGTTTACCGTCAAGATGGTCAAAGACAAAGTCGGGACCTGTTTTGTAGTAGATGCCGACGGCAATTACAAAGGTGTCATCATTACGAAAGATATTGTAAAGAAAGTGCTGCGCGGTTAAAATGTTTATATTCTGGTTTGGTACGATCGTCTTTTTCGGTACCTATATTCTTATTGCTACGGAAAAGGTCCATAAAACAGTTGCCGCCCTGCTGGGCGCAGTTTTGATGATGCTGGTGATCCTCCCCGGTCCCGGCCACACGGTGACACAGGAGATCCCGGCGGCGGCCGTTCAGAAAGTGGTGGAGAACTCCGCCGGTGATGTGCAGAAAGAGACGCTGCCGCAGACGGCGCAAGCACATCGGGATTTCTCCATTGCCGATAAGGTGGAACGGTTCAGCAAACTGGACTATTTCGCCCGTTATTCCAACTTTGACGTCGTCTTTACGCTGGCGGGCATGATGATTTTGGTCAATCTGCTCAGCGGAACAGGACTTTTCCAGTATGTTGCGATCAAATGCGCAAAACTGGCAAAAGGTTCTCCGGTACGGACGATGGTTCTGCTGGTGGTTGCCACTGCTGCGCTGTCGGCGTTTCTGGATAACGTTACTACGATCCTGCTTGTGGTTCCCCTCACTTTGCTGGTTGCCGGTGAACTCGGCGTAAAGCCCATTCCCTTCCTGCTCTCGGAAACCATGGCTTCCAATATCGGCGGAACGGCAACGCTGATCGGTGATCCGCCGAACCTTATCATCGGTTCGGTGGCAAATCTGGACTTCATGGCATTCATCATCAATCTGACGCCCTTCATCATCGTCTGCATGGTGATCTACTGCATCATCCTTGCGGTCTACTACTCTCCCCGTATGCACGTTACGGTGGAAAAACGCGCCCTCATCATGGAACTTGATGAAAATGCGGCGATCAAAGATCCCTACAATCTGAAGCGGGGCGGTATCATCATGAGTCTGACCATTCTGGGATTTCTGCTGCACGGGGCTTTCCACATCCAGCCCTGCGTGGTGGCGATGACCGGTGCGGCTTTTGCTCTGCTCTTCTGCAAGGTCAACGTGACGGAGGCTCTGGAAAAGATCGAATGGGAAACGCTCTTCTTCTTCCTCGCGCTCTTCATTCTCGTTGCCGGTGCGGAGATCTGCGGTTTGATGGCAAAGATCGGCAGTGTTCTCAATCTGATGGACGGCTGGCCGGTTCCGGTGGTGGTGCTGATCATCATGTGGGGCAGTGCGGTTGCCGCCGCCTGTATGAACAACGTTTCATATACAGCGGCAATGGCATCGATCGTCGCCGCCTTTATCAATACTTCCCCCATGTTCAAAAACAGTGTAGAGTGCCAGCACTTGCTCTGGTGGGGACTGGCTCTTGCCGTCTGTCTGGGCGGAAATGCGACACTGGTCGGTGCCGCCGCCAACCTCGTAACGGTGAATATCGCCGCAAAGAACGGTCACAAGATGACCTTCGGCGACTTCCTCCGTTACGGTATTCCTGTGACGCTGGGCAGTCTGGTCGCCGCCTCGATCTACATCGTTGCCCGTTATTACATCGTTTGCAAATAAGGAGAGTCTATGGCGTTTGAAGATAAGATCATTACCGGAAAAGAGTTTCTCGCCCGTCTGGTGACGGCGGGGGAACACTCGTTTGAACTGGAACTTCAGGGAAACGTGCGCCTCGCTTTCGGGCGGGTGACGCTCGGCGGATTTTCAGAGAGCAATGCGCTCCCCTCCAAGATGCGGCTTCATGAGTCGCTGGACGGACTTTCCTGTTCTTTTGAGGCGGAAAATGTAATTCCTTTCGGTTGTGAATACCTTGTCAAACGCCAGATGGATATCCTTGCTTCCGGCATCGGAACGCTGACGGACGATTTGAGTGCCGTCAACCACGGTGCCGTAGGCGATGTGGCTCTGGAAGATGTGATTTTTCCCGGACCGTGGCAAACGCTGGAATATCTGCCTTTCGGCGAAAACTCCTTCCGCAAAGTGGAACTTTCCGATACAGAAAGCACTCTTTACGACAGTGATGAAGTGATCGTTATGCTCCGTCTCTCCGACGGGGCGGGCGCAAAGGTGGAATACTGCTGCGGTTCGGATCTCTGGCGGCACCGTTCTGCGAAACGCACCGCCGGAGCCGTCGGACACTTCACTGTTTGCGGAAACAGCAGTGAAATCGTTCTCAAACGCTCCATCGTGGCGTTTGGCGAAGATGCCGTTATTGAGAAACGTCCGTGGCGGTTCAAATCCATTTTCAGCTGGAGCGTTGAAACGCCTTCTGAAGCCGTTCCGACTTGCGATATAAGATCATTGAAGGTCGCCCCCAACGGTTTGCAGACCCTTGCGGGCGGGGCGGGAACGCCGTTCCCCTGTCTTTGCAGTTCTCCGGCGCGGAAAGTTCTGAAAGACCTGATCCGCAAAAGTTCTGACGATATCGTCCTGGGAGACGTCTCTCCGGCACTCTGTTTTGCCGCTGCGCATCAGGATCGTCCGGGCAAAGGGGAACTGGAACACCTTGATCTGGGCGACTGGGTGGATTTCTACCTCTGGGCGAACCGCCAGCTGCTGCGGAAAGAAAAAAGTTTCAAACTCAAAGCGGCAGAAAATACGCTTTTTGCCGATTCTGTGACTGTTCAAAACATGATGAGGTGAAAAGTGAGAAGTTCCATTGCTCCGGAAAAATTCAATGCCGACAGTTTCCGTATTTTTGACAAGGGCTGGTTTCTGCTGACCGGCGGAGATTTTTACCGGAAAAGTTTCAACGCCATGACCGTCAGTTGGGGCGGTTTCGGGACGATGTGGGGCAAACCCGTTGTCACCGTGGTCGTCCGTCCCCAGCGGCACACGTTGAAATTTCTCGATGCCGGAGAGGATTTTACGCTCTGCGCTTTCGGGGAGGAATTCAAAGAGGCTCTGACGTTTCTCGGCAGAAATTCCGGCAGGGATGTGCCGGATAAGATCGCAAAGGCGGGCTTGACCCCCATGCGTTCCGATGAAGTTGCCGCCCCCGCCTACACCGAAGCGGAACTGGTCATTGAGTGCCGCAAACTCTACCGCGGCGAACTCAAAGGCAAAGACTTCTGTGAAAAATCCCTGATCCGTGAGTGCTATCCCGATGGCGATTTCCACTACTTTTTCGTTGCAGAAGTAAAAGCCATTACCGGCTCTGATAAATATAAAAAACAGTTCTGAAATATTTGGCTGTGTACTAAACATAAACTGATAAAAAAATCCGCGCGCAGCGCGTACCCCGCCCCGGGTCGTACCCGGACGTGATCCAGCGGCGGAACGCTGGTCGCCGCCTTAACATGGCGGCGAAAGTACAAGCGCAGCGTCGATATTGCCTCGCATGAGGCAATACCACTCGCCGGGAGCGATGCCTCGAAAAAAGAGCGTAGCGTATTTTATCGGGGCGTTGAGCGGACGAAGCATTCCGAAGCCCCTGTAA
>JAFTUS010000134.1 GCA_017466125.1 Lentisphaeria bacterium
ACTTGCTTTGCAAGTATGATGCGGTGTATTTTTGTGAGCGGCACTCTCCGTATGTTTCCGTACACATCCGTACTGATCCGTACAAATAAAGCGTTTGAAAAAATCACGGCAGAGTTGTGAGGTGACCACCAACAGTTCGATCAGGGTGAATTGTTTCTTTCTCATTTTTTTCTCCTTTGTTTTAGGGGTGATATCAATTATAATTCAAATGACAACGGGATGCCAAAAAGGAAAAACGGGGGTCTGACGCATGCTGTTCCCGAAGACGTTGTGCTTCAGCGGACGGGTAGAAAACCGACGGGATAATAATTTTCTGAACTTCTTTTCCGGGGTGTTCAATGCGGTCGATCAGCAGTTCCACCGCAGCGGTCAGACGTTCACGGAAGGGCAGATAGAGCAGCCCGTCCGGGGCCCTGTCCAATAGCGGCAGCAGCATTGAGAAAAAAATTAAAAGTTTTTCGATACGAAAAAAAATCCGATTTTTATTTTATTTGCACTTGATTTGCGGTCAAAGCAGTTTATAGTATATTGGAAACATTATTAAATGAGAAAGATTATCAATGAATAAAACCATTCAGCGGGAGGCGATCCTCCATGAACTGCGGATGCGGAAAGATCATCCGACTGCCGAAGAACTGTACGGCGCACTCCATGAGGCCATGCCCCAGTTGAGCCTGGGGACGGTGTACCGCAATCTGGAACAGCTCTCCGCCGCAGGGATCATCCGCAAACTGGATGTTTCCGGCAAAAGAATGCGTTTTGACGGCGATATCTCCCCGCACCACCATATCCGGTGCCGGGAGTGCGGCGGCGTGCGGGATATTCCCGGCGCAGCGACGATGGTTTTGGACAGGCAGATGGAGCGCATGAAAGAGGAGTACCAATGCGACTCCTATACGCTTGAATTCAAAGGGGTTTGTCCGGCATGTTCCGCATCCGGCAAACAAAACAAACTGCAATAAAAAGGAGAAATTGCAATGAGAACAGAAAGAAATCAGGTGTTCAAGTGCAAGCATTGCGGCCAGGTGCTGGAAGTGCTTGACGGCGGTATGCCGCCGGTATGCTGCGGCGAACCGATGCTGCTGCAAACCGCCAATACCGTAGAGGCATCACGGGAGAAACATATCCCGGTGATCGAAGTCCAGGATAACGGCATCCTTGTCAAAATCGGCAGCGAACCGCACCCGATGACCGAGGAACACTATATCCAGTGGATCGAAGTGATCAACGGCTGCTACTCCAACCGTTATTATTTCAAACCCGGAGACCGGCCGCAGGTGGCATTTTATGTCCCGATGCAGCCAAATCTGGTCGTTCGTGCTTACTGCAATATACATGGTTTGTGGCAAAATAAATAAGAAAGGAAACTTGTTATGCAGAAATATGTATGTGATGTATGCGGTTATATCTATGACCCCGCCGAAGGCGATCCCGCCAGCGGCATCCAGCCCGGAACTGCATTTGAAGATATTCCGGAAGATTGGGTCTGCCCCGATTGCGGCGTGAGCAAAGAAAATTTTTCACCGCTGGAATAAGATAACACGGGGAGGATCATTGTGAAACGCTTTTTTGCTCTGTTGTCAGCAGCCGTTCTGCTGGGCGGTCTCTGCGGTTGTGCCGGTATGGAAAATGTGGAGAATTCCAAAAAACTCCGTGTCGGTATGACCAAAGCACAGGTTCAGCAAATCATGGGTGAACCGCTTGCCGGTGAAACATTCTGTACGCCGGATGTCTGGTTCTATCAAATTCAGACGGTTTGGGCTGACGGTCTTACGACCGAAGATGAGTGTATGCCGCTTGTTTTCAAGGACGGCAAACTTGCCGGTTGGGGAACGGTGTTCTACACCCATTTCCGTCAGCAGAAAGTAAGTGAGGCGCAAGCCGCGACTCCGGAAAAACTCTGATTTCCCTGTTGTCCGTACAAAAACCGTTGCATCCCCGCAACGGTTTTTTTGTGCTTATACCGTTTTTTTCCGGTAGATGCCGTTGGCGATCTTCCGGTCGATGATTTCGCGCAGCCGTGCTTTGGGCAGCAGTTTTGCCAGCGTTCCGCCGATGCTGCGGACGGTTGCTTTGTATTGCTCCATCAAGCGGTGTTCTTCCAACCACGGCGGTTCGGCAGTGACCCGGTCGAGGGCACGGACGATTTTTTCTGCGATGGAGTTGTAATAACCGGTCAGCAACTCTGCTGTTCCGGTCGTTTGCGCTTTGCACCGGTGGTACAGTTCCATGCCGTTCAGGTGCAGATTTTCCGTGCGGGGGTAGTGCGAACACATCAAGTTCCACGGAGAGCCGTCAGGGAGCGTTCTGTCTCCGCCTTCTCTGAAATCCGTCCGCAGAAGCACTGCGGGCATATCCAGCATTTTGGCAAAACAGAATTCCACCACCGTTCCGGAGTCCAGATCGGTTCCGTCAAAGTTGGCAACGATCACATCACAGGTGAACAGCAGTTCAAAATCGGCGTCCCGGATGCTTTGCGAGGTGCGTTCTTTTACTTCACATTCACCATTTTGCGGCAGAATGACCTGATATTTTCCATTTGAACAGCGGTCAATGGCATCGGCGAGCAGCAGATTGCCCCCGAGGTCTTTGCTGTCAAAGAGGTCTCCGGCGAAATAGATGCGCAGCGGGCGGCTGGGTTCTTCCATTTACGCCTCCTCATTGCAGGTGATCGCCAATGCCGCCTGACGCGCGGCACTGCCGCTCTGTGCCGCAAGCATGTTGCGGACTTCGAGCATGTCGGCTTCCACCTCCTGACGGCGTTCCCCGCCGGGGAGGATGCGTTCCACGGCGGGAACGATATTTTCCGTTTTGAAACGGTGCTGTAAAAATTCCTCAAACACCACCTTGTCGGCAATGATGTTGGTCATGGTGAAAAATCCGCGAAAGAGTTTGACTTGCAGTAAAAGGGCAATGATGATCGAAAGCCAGCTGACCCGGTAGCCGACGACCAGCGGCAGTCCGGCAATGGCGGATTCGACCGTCACCGTGCCGCTTGCGGCGAGGCCGGTACCTGCTTTCTGCTGCCATACGCCGGTATCTCCCGTGCTGACTGAAATTTCCGGCAGTGCATTGTTCCGTTTGCGGAAATCTTCGATCATTTTACAGCAGAGGTCGGCAACTTTTTGGCGGGGGGTACTCAAAAAGAAATGCAGTTGCGGATGTTTTTCCGAGATCTGACAGACGGACTCCAGCATGACCGGCAGCAGCCGTTCGATTTCCATGACCCGGCTGCCGGGGAGCAGCAGAAAGGCGTTCGGGTCGCGGGTGATCGCCGGGTCGCGGCGGCCCTCGACGATGTCCACCAGCGGATGACCGACAAAATCCGGTTTGAGGGGTGTTTTTTCAAAAACCTCCACTTCAAAGGGGAAGATCACCAGCATTTTTGTACAGATTTTCGCCAGAACCGGCAGCCGCCATTTGCCCCAGACCCACAAATGGGGGCAGACGTACCAGATCACCGGAATTTTATTGCGGTACATCACCCACGCAAACAGCAGATTAAATCCGGGATAGTCGATCAGCACCACCCGGTCGGGACGTTCTGTTTTCGCCTGTTTTACGAGTTTGAAAAAGATGTTGATAAAAGTGAAGATATGTTTCAGGATCTCGACAAATCCGATAACTCCGAGTTCGGTGGAGTCCACCCGTATATCGATCCCGGCGGCGATCATTTTGGGGCCGCCCATTCCGGCGATGCGGATCGTTTCGCCGCGGCCGGCGGCGATCAGACGCAATTCCTCCGCCAGTTTTGCTCCGTACATATCTCCGGATGCCTCTCCGGAAAGAATCCAGATATTCTTCATAAAACAGGTCCTTTTCTGAACAGTGATTTAACGGTAGATAATTTACAGCCTCACAATCATTTTTTCAACCGTCAAATCACGCAAAGAGTCTGAAAAATCACAGATATTCCATGAATTTTTCAGGAAAGTATAAAAATTCTCTGTTTCAAGTAGAAAAAGAGTTTTATTTGCTTGACAAAACAGACTTTTTGTGCTATTTTTACAAATTTGAAAAACTTCTGAATATATCGATATGGAAATGATCTATGGAACAGAAATTCTCTTATCTGGAAAAAATCGGAAAAGAGTCCAGCAACCTCATTAAAGGGCTTCAGGCCATTCAGGGGGTGGAAGGGTACGTTTCCGATGACGGGATCCGCGCGGCGGCGGAGTATTTCAATATTCCTGCCGTGGAAGTGGAGGGGGTTCTCTCTTTCTATGCCCAGTTCAAGCGTGTGAAGCCCGGCCGTTTCAAAATCGCTGTCTGTGACGGCACTGCCTGTCATATCAAAGGTTCCGTCCAGATCGGCGGCTGGCTTCAGCAGGAATTGGGCATCAAAGACGGTGAAACCGATGCCGAAGGACGTTTCTCGCTCGAAACGGTCGCCTGTCTGGGGTGCTGCAGTCTCGCTCCTGTTATGAGCATCAACGGCAGGGTTTACGGTAAACTCGATCGCAAAACAGTGAATAAAATTCTCAGGGAGTACCGGGAAAAATGAGTAATTCAGTAAAATTTTTCCGGGTCGGCATGGCAAGTTGCGGCATCGCCGCCGGTGCAGACAGGGTTTTCGATGCCCTGAAAGAAAAAACATCCCTGCCCGTTCTGGCGGTGGGGTGTCTCGGACACTGTTACGCCGAACCCGTCGTGGAGGCTGTTCTTGAAGACAACTCCTCCGTCTTTTACCGTGATGTTGCCGCCGGTGATGTGGATGATATCCTGAACCTTGCCGATGTCAAGCGGTTTGAAATTCCTGCTCTCCGCAAAGAAAAAGAGTTTGTGAAAGTGCTTGCCCTCGCCGGACGCATCGTTCCGACCGATTTCGATGATTATGTTGCCAACGGCGGATACGAGGGGTTGAAAAAAGCCCTTGCCATGACTCCGGAAGAGGTTGTCGCAACTGTAAAGATCTCCGGTCTGCGGGGCAGGGGTGGCGGCGGTTTCCCCACCGGTACAAAATGGAGTTTCCTCGCCGCAAAACAGGCGGAAGAGAAGATCCTTATCTGCAACGCCGATGAGGGCGACCCCGGTGCGTTTATGGACCGTTCCCTTATGGAAAGCGTGCCGCATCAGGTGTTGGAAGGTATGCTGATCGCCGCTTATGCCACCGGAGCAACCAAACTTTTCATCTACTGCCGTGCCGAATACCCCATGGCGATCAAACATCTCAATATCGCCATTGACCAGATTTACGAACACAAACTCAACGTCATTGACGGCAGAGAACTGGAAATCATCATCAAAGAGGGGGCGGGTGCCTTTGTCTGCGGCGAAGAGACCGCTCTGATCGCGTCGCTGGAAGGACAGCGCGGTACGCCCCGTTTCCGTCCGCCGTTCCCCACGGACAGCGGGTACAAGCAGTTCCCGACCATGATCAACAACGTTGAAACGTACGGCAACGTACCCGTGATTTTCCGCGAAGGCGCAGAAGCGTACGCCTCCGTCGGCACGGAGGGCAGCAAAGGCACCAAGATCTTTGCCCTCGCCGGTGACTTGAAGAACCCCGGACTGGTGGAAGTCCCCATGGGCATCACGCTCCGTGAGATCGTCTTTGAGATCGGCGGTGCCGACCCCGCAACCGTCAAGGCCGTTCAGACCGGCGGTCCCTCCGGCGGCTGTATCCCGGTGGAACTTTTCGATACTCCTGTGGACTATGACTCACTGAAACAACTCGGTGCCATTATGGGGTCCGGCGGCATGATCGTGATCGGCAAAGACCGCTGTATGGTGGAGACCGCCCGCTATTTTCTGGACTTCACCCACCGTGAAAGTTGCGGCAAATGTACGTTCTGCCGTGTCGGTACGACCCGCATGTTTGAAACCCTTGAACGCATCGTCGCCGGAAAGGGCACGATGGACGATATCGCTCTGCTGGAGGATCTCGGCCCGAAAATCAAAGCAGGTTCGCTCTGCGGACTGGGACAGACTGCCCCAAATCCGGTACTGGCAACTCTGCGCTACTACCGGCACGAATACGAAGCACACGTCAAAGATCATCAATGCGAAGCGTTGCAGTGCAGTGCGCTGGTGGATCTGAAACTGGATCGATCCTTGTGCATCAAATGCCGTCTCTGCATCAAAAACTGTCCTGTCGGGGCGATTTCCGATGATTTTGTGATCGATAACAATAAATGCACCCGTTGCAACAGTTGTATGGCGGCATGTCCGAAAAAGGCCATACGGCGTGTAAAGAAAGGGGCGAATGAATAATGAGTATTGAATTTATCCTTGACGGCCGTACCGTTACGGCTGAACCCGGTCAGACCATTCTTGAGGTCGCCAAAGCCAACGGCATCCGTATCCCGACGCTGTGCCGGGAAAACCGTATCTCCAAGACCACCAGTTGTTTTGTCTGTGTGGTGCGCGATAAGAAAAGCGGACGTTTTCTGCCCTCCTGCGCCGCCTGTCCTGCGCCGGGACAGGAGATCGAAGCATCTTCTCCCGAAGTTCTCGATATGCGCAAAACTGCGCTGAATTTGCTGCTTTCAGAACACCGCGGCGACTGCGAAGCACCCTGTACTATCGCCTGTCCCGCCCATGCCAATGTGGAAGAGTATGTCCGCGCCGGACGCAACGGCGATTTCGCCGGAGCGTTGAAGATCATCAAAGAACGCATCCCGCTGCCGCTTTCCATCGGCCGTGTCTGCCCCCGTTTCTGCGAAAAGCAGTGCCGGAGAAATATTTACGGCAAGGCGGTCGCGATCAATGAGTTCAAACGCCTTGCCGCCGATCTGCATTACGATGAGTATATGGAGGATCTTCCCCCCGAAACCGGCAAAAAGGTCGCCGTGATCGGTGCCGGTCCTGCCGGACTTTCCGCCGCTTACTACTTGCGGCTCAACGGCATTGCCGTGACCGTTTTCGATGCCATGCCCGCCGGGGGCGGTATGATCCGCTACGGTATTCCCGAATACCGTATGCCCAAAGCCATTCTGGATAAGGAACTGGAACACTTTGTCAAAATGGGTGTCCGGTTTGAATACGGTAAAAAACTGGGCGCAGATATTGAACTTGATACGCTGAAAAAAGAGTTTGACGCTGTCGTGGTCGCCGTCGGCTGCTGGAAGGCTTCCGGAATGCGCTGTGAGGGCGAAGAACTGGCTCTGGACGGTATCACTTTCCTGCGGGAACTCTCTCTCAACAATTACAAAGGGGAAAATCCGGGAAAAGTCATCGTTGTCGGCGGCGGCAATACCGCAATGGACTGTTTGCGCTCATGCGTGCGGCTGGGCAGTTCCGATGTGAACTGTTTCTACCGCCGGACCGAAGCGGAGATGCCCGCCGAAAAAATCGAGATACACGAGGCGAAAGAGGAGGGCGTGAACTTCCATTTCCTCATCGCTCCCGTCAAGGTGGAGAAGCGGAACGGCAAACTGGTGATGACCTGCCGGAAAATGGAATTGGGCGAACCCGATGCCTCCGGCCGCCGCAAACCCGTGGAAGTCCCCGGTTCGGATCACGAAGTCGAAGCTGATACCATCATCGCCGCCATCGGACAGGGCGTGGATATGCCTGCCGGGGTTCCTGCCGGACGCTTCCGTACCGTGGAAGTCGCGGATGGAAACTGGGTCGCCGATAATGTTTTCGCCGCCGGAGACTGTGTTTCCGGTGCGAAAACGGTCGTGGAAGGCGTTGCCTCCGGCCGCCATGCCGCAATGCAGGCAGTGACCATGCTCACCGGAAAAGTGTTCCCCGCTGAACCGACCATTTTTGTAAGCCGCGGCAACTGGCAGGATTTGTCCCGGGAAGATCTGGTCTTTATCCGCAGCAATGTTTCCGAAGCAGAACGGCACGAACTGCCCATGATTTCTCTTGAAGAACGCAAGACGACATTCAAAGAGACCACGATCACCATGGCCCCCGAAACAGTCATGGCAGAGGGGGAACGCTGCATCGAGTGTTCCTGTTCCGACAAACATGACTGCAAACTGCGGGAGTACGGCGAATGTTACAAGTGCGATCCCGAAGCGATCCGCGGCGGAAAACAGGAGTTGACATACGATACCCGTCACCCGCTTATCATTCAGGATCGGGGTAAGTGCATCAAATGCAATATCTGCGTCAAAATCTGCAAAGAGGTAGTCAACAAAACCCTGCTTTCCACCAAAAAACGGGGCTTCTACACTTGCATCGGAACAGAGTTCGATAAAGGTTTTGCCGCAAGTTGCGCCGAATGCGGCGAGTGCATCAACGCCTGCCCTGTCGGCGCTCTCGACTGGCGGAAAAAATAAACCTTTAAAGCAAGAAACGTTCGGCAGCGTCTCGCGGGCAATCTCTTGTCAAATTGCATTGTCTTCTGCGGTCATGGACACAAGTCCACTCCCTTGAAGCCGCCTCAATTTGACTGCGACCTTGCCTCGCGATACATCTGCCGTGGTCGAAGGGGGGAGTAAGTTGCCTCGTGATACATCTGCCGTGGTCGAAATACGTTTTTAAGTCTTTGGGGGAAGTCGCTTTCCCGGGAAACGATCTGTGTATTCAAACTTGAGAAAATACAGCGTTTTTGAAAAATTATAGGATATCTGTGAAAATCTGTGAAATTTTTTGTTTCCGGATTTTCTTTTTGTTGTAAATGCGTTATATTATGTAAAAAACAAGGAAGATAAATGGCTGAAAACGTCCGGATAAAAAACAGTTTGAAAAATACACCCGTCTCCCCCAGGGGAGAACGGGAAAAACTGATGCGTATCCTTCTGGTCGCCGCTGTCGTTGTTCTGGGGGCGGGGACGCTGTTTTTTGCCCTCTTCGGTCTGCGCAAGGTCCTCTTTACCGGAAATCCCCGTCTGACACTGCGCAAGGTCACTGTGGAAACCACCGGGTATTGGGAAAACCGTGAACGGGAACTTGCCGCACGGCTGAATTTGCATACCGGCGACAACCTTTTCTCTATCAATATCCGCAAAGTGCGGCAGGAACTCCAGAAGATCCCGAATGTGGAAAGTTGTGAAGTCATCCGTACCCTGCCGGACCGGATCGACTTGAAGATCGTAGAGCGCATCCCCCGCGCCGTACTGAAAAATCCCCGTTCCCCCTGGGTGCTGGATGAAAACGGTATCGTGATCCCGCGCTTGGAGTCGCTCTGCGTACAGCAGAAAACCTTTCTGCCGGTTCTCCATACCGGCATACGGAACATCATTCCCGGACAGCCGCTGGAAGAGTTGAAGCCCGCACTGGATCTGATCATGCTTTCAGTGCGGAGTTTTCCGGATATACAAATCATTTCAGTGGAAAATCCGGACGATCACCGGCAGCTGCGGTTTCACATGCGTTACCGCCGCAGCAAGATCTGCACGGTAACGATGCCGGTCCGGAGTAACATGAGTTTCTTGCTGACGGCATTGCAAAGTGCCATTTTAAGTTCGGAACAGCAGGGGCGTTCCGGCAGATATTTCAACCTTTTGTATGATGGAAGTGTGGTGATTAAATGAAATTGATCGCAATCGTAATGGCGGCTTTTCTGATCGTGCGTGCCGTTTTGCCTTGTTCGTTCAGATGGTATTACAAAATTCTGCTCTCTCTGCTGATTTTGTTTGCTTCGTTCAAATTTTTCATCTTTGCATGGATCAGCGGCAGTCCGAATGTTTTTGCTCCTGATTTGCCGGTATTTGTGCAATACATCGGAACCGGGATCTACTGTCTTGCGTTCATCTACTTTACTCTGCTTCTTATCGTGGAGGCGGCGCGGCTCGTTTATTCCCTTATCGTGAAAAGTCTCGGCCGAAAACTCTCCAACCTCTTCCGTGAAAATGCCAACCGCGCCAATCTGATTTTACTGGGTGTCGCCCTCGTTCTGACCGGAACCGGGCTGGTCATGGGAATGGTGCTGCCGACCGTAAAAGAGCATACCATGGAAATCGCCCGTCTGCCCAAAGAGGCCGATGGAATAAAAATTGCGATCCTTGCCGATATCCACATCGAAAAAACCACATCGGAACGCTACGTGAAAGAGTTGGTGGAACTGGTCAACGCTCAAAAGCCCGATATCATCTGTCTCCTCGGCGATATGGTTGACGGCAAAGTGGAAGATATCGGCGAAAAAGTCGCCCTGCTGAAAGATTTGAAAGCAACGACCGTGGTCTACGGTGTGCCGGGCAATCATGAATATTTCTCCGGTTACGATGCGTGGATGAAGTTCTTCAAAGGACTGGGCGTTAAAATGCTGATCAATGAAGCCGAACTGATCGACGGCGTTATCTTTGCCGGAATTACCGACAAGGCCGCCCGACGCTATAAGAAACCTGTTCCCGATGTGGTCAGAGCCGTCGGCAGCGGCGGTCAGAACCACCCCGTCATTCTTTTTTCACACCGTCCGGAACACGTTGCCGCCGCCGCAAAACAGAAGGTCGATTTGCAGATTTCCGGTCATACCCACGGCGGTATCATCTGGGGCATGGATATTCTGGTCGGCATGGCGAATGGCGGTTATTACTCCGGATTTTACGAAGTGGACGACACCCGGCTTTATGTGAGCAACGGCGCGGGTATCTGGCGGGGATTGCCGGTGCGGCTCGGACGCAACTCCGAACTTACCGTATTTACGTTGAAAGTTCCCGGAAAGTAGGCGCAGTTTGAAACGGAACGATTTACCGCAGATTTTTGTAAGCGGCCACCGCAATCCGGATATCGACAGTCTGGCTTCTGCCGCGGCTCTGGCAGAGTTCCGCCGCCGTCATACCAAACAGAAAGTGATCCCGATTTGTCCCGGTGTTCTGCCGGAACGGGCGAAATATCTCTTTGACCGTTTCAACATCAAACCGCCCGTCTGCCGCAATGACCTTTATGTGCGGGCGGGGGATGTTGTCAGTCAGGTTCCGGCTGTGACCGACGATACGGTGCTTTTTGAAGCCATTGCCATGCTGAAAGAGAGCGGTCTGCCCCGTCTGCCGGTCATCGATGCCGATGGGAAATGGCGGGGAATGCTCAGCGGTATGGCGTTTCTCGGCGATCTTCTGGCTATCGGCGAAGAGAGTGAACGCAGTTTTACCGGAAGGCGGGTCTTCTCTTCCATCGGTATGATCCGCAAAGTGCTGGATGCAGAACTGCTCACCGGCTGCGATCTGGAAGTGCCGCAGTATTTTGAAGTTTACGTTGCCGCCATGGGGAAGGAGAATTTTCAAAAACACCTTCCGAACCGGGAAGAGGAACTGGCGATCATCGTCGGCGACCGTGAAGACATTCACCGCAGTTCCATCGCCCGCAAAGTCCGTCTGCTCATCATTACGGGCAGCTGCTCCGTGAATGACGCTGTCCTTGAAAGTGCCGCAGAACAGCGTGTGACGATTTTGCGCACTGCACTGGATTCTGCAACCGTGATCCGCCGTTTGAAGTTCAGCACCCCTATCGGCAAGGTATTGCCGGATGCCGTCAATGAGTTGACCGTGACCTTGCATGACCGGGTGAAAGATATCCGTGAACCGGTCATGGCATACCTTTCTGATGTGATCCCCGTTGTGGAGGAGGACGGCATGTATAAAGGCGTGATACTGAAACGTTCCCTCAACGCCAAACCGCCTTTCCAGATGATACTGGTGGATCACAACGAGATCGAACAGAGTTTGCCGGGGGCGAAGGAACTCCCCGTGATCGAGGTGGTGGATCACCACCGTATCGGCATGATGCCGACTGCCGATCCCATCCGCTTTACCGGAGATATCGTAGGAAGTACCTGCACGCTGGTCGCTTCCATGTTCCGCAGTTCCGGGGAGAGCCTTTCGCCGGAAATGGCGGGGCTGCTGCTGGGCGGGGTGATCTCCGACACACTGCTTTTGAAATCCCCCACCACGGCGGAACTGGATCTGCGCATGGTCGAATGGCTGGAAAAGGTCTCCGGCGTCAAAGGGGCGGAGTTGATGGATGAACTGCTGAAAATCGACTCCCCGCTCGCCTCCAAACCGGCGGCGGAAGTCCTCAACAGCGACCGGAAAAACTATACCGACGGTTCGCTCCGCTTTGCTCTTGCCCAGGTGGAAGAGAGTAACTTGGAACTGCTCCGCCAACGCCGGGAAGAGTTGTGCAGTGAAATGCGCAAGATCATCGCCGACGACGATTTGGATTTCTTCGGTCTCCTGGTCACAGATGCCGTCCGTATCAATTCTGAATTTCTCGTGCTGGGCAACAAAAAAATCATCCGTCATCTGCCGTTTGCCCGGCTGGATGATGAACTTTTTGCTCTGCCCGGGGTGTTGAGCCGTAAAAAACAGTTGCTCCCGCAAGTGTTGAGCGTGACCGGAGCGTTTCAGAAGAAATGATTTTTCAGTTTGAACCCATCGGTTTTCTCAAAGGCGGAGGCACTTATCCGCAGGAGGCTCCGCACCAGAGTACCTATGCCGTCAACGAGGGCGTTATCGAACTGCTGCCCGGAAAAAATTTTGAACAGGCTCTTGAGGATTTGAACGGCTTTGACCGTATCTGGGTGCTGTTTGTCTTTGACCGCAACGATAACTGGAAACCCAAAGTCCGCCCGCCGGTGGGCGGCTTGCAGAGACGTATCGGCGTATTTGCCACCCGTTCCCCCCACCGCCCCAATCCGATCGGCATGTCGGCGGTGGAATTGGTGAAGATCGAAGGACGCAAGATCCATATCCGCAACTTTGATCTCCTTGACGGTACGCCCGTTTTGGATATAAAGCCTTACATACCGGAAGCGGATGCGTTCCCCGATGCCGGAGCGGGCTGGCGTGATGAGGTCGCTCTTGAAGAGGTGAAAATCTCTTTTTCAGAGAATGCACAGCAAGCGGCGGAGTTCATCTCCGCCCACGGCGGGCCTGATCTGGAAAATGCGGCGGGCGTTCAGTTAAGCACCCGTGAACTGGACCCGAAACGTCAGCGGCTGAGCCGCAAGGCGGATGGACAATGGGAACTGGCATTCCGCACATGGCGTCTGCTCTTTGAACACAACGCCGGAACGATCGTTGTAAAAGAGATATACAGCGGTTATACGGCAGAGCAGTTATCGGACGGCATCGACCCTTACGGGGATAAAGATTTGCACCGTAAATTTCTTGAATTTTATCGCCCGGAGAGTTCCTGCAACTGACGGATCTCCTCTTTCCAGATCGTTTCGTCAATGGTTTCAAGAATAAGCGGGATATTGTCCAGACGGGGATCGTTCATCAATCTTTTGAAAGTATCCCAGCCCAATTCGCCTTTGCCGATACTGTCGTGACGGTCGAGTCTGCCGCCGAGTTTGCTCTTGGAGTCGTTGAGGTGCATCCCCATAAGAAATTCAAAACCGATAAGCCGTTCAAATTCGCGCCAGACAAGTTCGTATCCTTCCGGAGATTTCAAATCATATCCGGCGGCGTAGGCATGACAGGTGTCGATGCAGACGCCGACCCTGCCGGGGCGGTCCACTGCTTCAAGCATGGTTGCAAGTTGGGCGAATGAGTAACCGACATTGGAACCCTGACCGGCTGTGTTTTCAAACACCGCCGCCACATCCGGAACGGTATCCAGAGCGGTGCGGACGCTTTCGGCAATGAGCAGAAGTTCTTCGTGTTCTGAAACCAGTTTGAGGTGACTGCCGGGGTGGAAGTTCAGTTTTTTCAGCCCCAGTTGACGGCAGCGTTCCAGTTCGCCGATAAAGGAGTTCAGCGAGTTCTGCCGTTTCTCCGGGTCGGGCTGCCCCAGATTGATAAGGTAACTGTCGTGCGGCAGGATGTATTCGGGAGCGTAACCGAACTTTTCGCAGTTCGATTTGAATGCGGCAATGCTTGCCTCCGTCAGGGGAGGCGCACTCCACTGACGCTGATTTTTGGTAAAGAGCGCAAAGGCATCTGCGCCCAGCGCATGGGCGTTGAGCGGGGCGTTTTCCACGCCGCCGGAAATACTGACATGGGCACCGATATACTTCATTTACACCTCCTCAAAAAGCATCTGCTTCACGAACCATCTTGCGGTACTTGACGAAAATCGCCGCCTTTGAGACGAAACCGTGAAAAAGTCCGTTCGAGTCGCAGACGGGCAGATATTTCAAATTGAATTTTTCAAAATTCCTCATCGCTTCCGCCAGATCGTCATCGGGGGTGACGATGCCGCAGGGCGGCTCCATAAGATCCATGACCACCAGCAGGGAATACACTTGCGGATCGAGCATCACATTGAGGATTTTATCCAGATGCACCACCCCCAGCAGACGGCCGCAGTCATCCAGTACGGGGAAAATCTCTTCGGACGTCCGTCCGATGATTTGCGAGAGTTCCTGAAGCGGCTGATCTGTTTTCAACGCATGGTAATTGCGGCTCAAATTGAGACGTACCGGCAGACGCTGGAGCAGGGCTTCGTCCCGGTCATCGTGGAGCAGGTGGCTTTCGGCAAGAGCCTTGCGGTAAATGGAGTTCGGTTCAAAAAAGCGCGCCGTAAAGAAAGAGACCGACGAAACGATCATCAGCGGAACCAGCAGAAGATAGCCGCCGGTAACTTCCGCTATAAGGAATACGCCCGTCATCGGCGCACGCATGACGGCAGTGAATACACCGCACATGCCGACGGCGACAAAGTTGTACTCCTGAAGTTCGATCAGACCGGTCAGGTTGATCAACCGGGCAAAGGCAAACCCCGTGAATGCACCGATAAACATGGAGGGGGCGAAGATGCCGCCGTCACCGCCGCCGTCAACAGTCAGCACGGAAGTAATGACTTTCAGAAAGATCCCGGCGGCAATGAGCAGAACCAGTACCACCGGTGCCGAGAGAACATCACACATTTTCAGCAGCGGTGCAGAGTTGCGGATCGCCGCCATATCGCCGTGGAACAACGCCCCGATAAAAGCGTATCCCTGTCCCCGCAGCAGCGGAAAGACCGCCAGCAGCAGACAGAGCAGAGAACCGCTGAAAAGCAGACGTACCCACGGATTGCGGAAACGGTGTTTCAGTTTCCCGCTCAAGAAATACGCTGTTTTTACAACGTACACCCCCACCAGCGCACACAGTATCCCGCAGAGAAAATAGGCGGGGATCGCATTGGTGCGCCACGGCGCATTGATCGCATAAAAAATGGTGCTTTCGCCCACTAAGAGCCGGTGAAAAATCGTTGCAACAGCACTGGACATCAGCATCGGGATCAGGGCGGAAACGCTGAATTCCGGCAGAAGCACCTCCGCCGCAAACAGTACCGCCGCAACCGGACTGTCGAAGATCGCCGCGATCGCCGCCGCCGCACCGCACCCCAGAAGCAGTGTGCGCCGTCTGCGGTCAACGTGAAAGAAACTGGCGGTATTCGAGCCGAGAGCCGCTCCCGTCAGCACGCTGGGAGCCTCCAACCCCGCCGAGCCGCCCAGTCCGACCGAGAGACCGCTGGAGAGCATGTGCGTAAACATTTCCGAGAAAGGAATGGTGTACTTCTTGCGGTTCAAGGCAAGGATCAGCGGGCTCAAACTTTTGGCATAACGGGGACCGCCCAGAAAACGCTGGACCAGAAATGAACTGCCGATACCGATAAAGGGGAGCAGCAGAAGAAGAAAATACCACGCCGGGTTCGTCTGTGCGGCAAGATACCCGCTGACTTTTTCCAGCGTATGCACCAGTTTGTGAAGAATAGCGGCAAGTACGGCTCCGGCGATGCCGATCAGAATGGATAAGACGACCAGCAGGGAGTTTTCCCCCCATTTCTCTGTCCACAGTGATACCCCTCTTAAAATAGTATCACGGTGGATAAGAAAGAGAAATCGCCTCAACCGCATATCAAAAAGCCTTCTGTTCCCGGGTTTCAGTCAAATGGCTGGAATCATTCCAGACGCACAGTTGCCACTCGCCCAAATCATTTTTCCGTACTTTTGTATATCCGGTATTGGTCAGGAGCGGCAGGGCATTTTGAGGGAGAGCAGCCCCTACCACCATACGGAAAACCTCCCGCAGAACGCCGCCGTGGGTGACGATCAGGAGCCGTTTCCCCGGATGCTGTTCTGCCAGAGTTTCCATTACATTGCAGATGCGGGCGTGAAATTCACTGTAATTTTCCCCCTCCGGAACAATGACTTCCTTTTGGGGGGCATGTTTGAAAGCAGCCATCACTTCGGGGTACAATTCCCGCATCCTGTCGGCATTCTGCCGTTCCAGTGCGCCGAGATGCCACTCCCGCAACTCCGTCATGGGTTGAAAGGTCATGCCGTTGGCGCGGGAAATCGCTTCCGCAGTGGCGGCGGCGCGCCGGAGATCACTGCTGTAAAACAGATCAAAAGACTCATTTTTCAGCCGCTTTGCCACCGCCTCTGCCTGTCCTCTGCCGATGTCGTTGAGTTCAGAGTTGAAATGGCCCTGAATGATCCCGGCAAGATTTTCAACGGTTTCTCCGTGACGGATGAGGGTGAATTCTGTCATTATTTCCCCTTTTGTTTCAGGAAAGCCTCAATAAAATCTTCGATTTCTCCATCGAGAACACCGGCGGTATCGCTGGTTTCCACTTCGGTACGGAGGTCTTTGACCATCTGATAGGGTTGAAGAACGTAACTGCGGATCTGACTGCCCCAGCCGTTTTCTTTCTGTTCGCCGCGGAGGGCGTCGGCTTCATTGCGCCGTTTTTCCTCTTCCAGTTCGTAGAGGCGGGCTTTGAGCATTTTCATAGCGGTCGCGCGGTTTTTGTGCTGGGAACGTTCATTCTGGCAACTGACCACAGTACCGGTCGGAATATGGGTGATGCGTACGGCGGAGTCGGTCGTATTGACGTGCTGACCGCCCGCACCGCTGGCACGGTAGGTGTCGATACGCAACTGTGATTCGTCGATTTCAATGTCGATATCGTCATCAATTTCGGGAAAGGTTTCCACAGACACGAAACTGGTGTGACGGCGGGCGTTGCTGTCAAAGGGAGAGATACGCACCAGACGGTGGACACCCTTTTCGCCTTTGAGGTAACCGTAGGAGAACTCGCCGGAAAAGTGGACAGTGGCACTTTTGACACCCGCTTCTTCCCCCGGCTGGAGGTCGATGATCTCCTCTTTCCAGCCCCGGCGTTCTGCGTAACGGCGGTACATACGCAAGAGCATACTTGCCCAGTCGCAGGATTCTGTACCGCCCGCACCGGCGTGGATGGAGAGATAGAGGTTGTTTTTATCGAATTTACCGGAGAGGAAACTCATCACTTCAAGTTTGTCCATTGCCTTGAGGAGTTTTTTGTAGGAAATCTCCGTTTCCAGCAGAAACTCCGCATCTTCGGCGGCAAGTTCCAGAGCCACGCCGAAATCTTCCACATCGGAACGCACTTTTTTGTAGGGGTCCACGATGTTGCGGCAGGAGGACATTTCCGCAACGGTATTCTGGGCGGACTCTTTATTGTCCCAGAAATCCGGAGCGGACATTTTGTTTTCCAGTTCTGCGATTTTTTCCAGATAATCGTCTATTTTCAAGAATTCGTGCAGATGGTCCAGCCGTGAATTGAGTTCACCGGCGGCTTGCTGCAACTCTTCGATGGTAGCTGCCATTATTTTGATACTCCTGCCATTTTCCACATATCGTCGAGAAGATGCTGGATGTTGTCCAGACATGCGCCGCATGCACCGCCCGCTTTGCAGTAGTTGGTCACTTCTTCGGCATTGTGAAGGTTATTTTCTTTGGCGACCCGCAAGATTTTGATATCCGTCACGCCGAAACAGCGGCAGATGATGTTGCCGTCGTGGTCGTCGAGAGTTTCAAAGGGGTTGGGTTCGCCCCGATAATTGGCGATAGCCGCCTGAAGAGCCTCCATGCCCATGACGGAGCAGTGCATTTTGGCTTCGGGAAGATCGCCGAGATAGTTCACGATATCCTGATTGGTGATCTTTTCCGCCTCTTCGAGGGTCTTGCCCTTGACGAGTTCGGTCAGAACGGAACTGGAAGCAATGGCAGAAGCACAGCCGAATGTTTTGAATTTCACATCGGCAATGCGGCCGTTTTCATCCAGTTTGAAGGTCAGTTTGAGCGCATCTCCGCAAGCGGCGTTGCCCACTTGTGCTTCGCCGTCGGGATTTTCCACTTCGCCCACGTTGCGGGGATTCATGAAGTGATCCATTACTTTGTCAGTGTAGTTCCACATAAATGCCTCCTTTTCTCCTCAAAGATATTTGGCAAGTTCAGCGTGAACCTTATTGACGGTCAACTCCGTCACCTCCTCAAGTTTCACGCGCACAGCATCTTTTTCGCTCCGGAGTTTGAATTCCACTTCCCCGTCGGCAAGCGTCTTGGGGGAGATCACAATGCGGAAAGGAATACCGATCAGGTCCGCATCGCTGAACATGGAACCGGCTTTTTCGCCCCGGTCATCGTAAAGAACTTCCAGACCTTTGGCCTGCAAATCGTTGTAAAGTTTGTCTGCTGCTTCTGCGACACCCTCTTTGTTGGGGTTCACCGAGCAGATCTGCACCTGATAGGGAGCGATGGAGATCGGCCAGATCGGACCGTAATCATCGTGGCTCTGCTCCATGACAGCGGCGGCGGCACGGCCGACACCGATGCCGTAGCAGCCCATGATCATCGGATGGCTCTTGCCGTCTTTGTCAAGGAAATTGCACTCCATGCTGTCGGAATATTTCGTGCCGAGCTGGAAGATATTGCCGACCTCGATGCCGCGCGAGAAGATCAGCGGTTCGCCGGTCAGGGGGCAGGGGTCGCCTTCACGGACACAGGCAATATCCGTAACGATGCACTCCACATTTGCCATGTCACGGTCGAAGTTGAAGTTTTTGTAGTGGAAGTCCACTTCATTGGCACCGACCACCAGATTGCCGGTCTCTGCGGCGGAACGGTCGATGACGATACGTGCTTTTTTCCCGTCGATGCCGACCGGACTGGCGTAACCGGGTACGGCTCCGACAGCGGCGATGGAAGCATCGTCGGCGAATTTCAGTTCCGGCACTTTGACGGCGTTGGCGAGTTTCACTTCGTTGACTTCAAAATCGCCCCGGATGAGAACGAAAATAAGTTCACCGGTACGGGCATCCTGATAGAAGACCGCTTTGCCGGTGTTTTCGGCTTTGACGTTCAGGAAATTGGCGACATCTTCAATGGTTTTGGTGCCGGGGGTGTGGACTTTTTCCAGCGGCAGGGGAGTACCTTTGTCGAACTTCCATGCGGCGACGGCGATTTCCCGGTTGGCGCGGTAGGAGCGGTCGGGATTGGTGATGACGGTATCTTCGCCGCAGTCGCAGATCGCCATGAATTCGTGGGAGACTTTGCCGCCCATCATGCCGGAGTTTGCCTGAATGGAGAGAACGTTATTCATACCCACCCGGCGGAAAATCCGTTCGTACGCTTCATGACAGCGGTAGTAATACTGTTCCAGATCTTCCTGTGAGGTGTGGAAACTGTACGCATCTTTCATGGTGAATTCACGCACCCGGATCAGACCGGCACGGGGACGGGCTTCGTCACGGTACTTGGTCTGGATCTGATAGAGCATCACGGGCAGCTGCTTGTAACTGTTGACTTCGGTACGGAGCAGATGACAGATCCCCTCTTCATGGGTCATGGCAAGGATCATCGGTTTGCCGTTGCGGTCGGTGAAACGGAGAAGTTCCGCCCCCACGGAGTCATAGCGGCCGGACTCCTTCCAGAGGTCGGCGGGCAGAATGACCGGCATCATCACTTCCTGACCGTCGATCTTATCCATCTCTTCGCGGATGATCTTTTCGATCTTGGTGACGACCCGTTTGCCCAGCGGCAGCAGAGAGTAGATACCGGCAGAGACCGGACGGACATAGCCGCCGCGGATCATGAATTTATGACTGATTGTTTTTGCGTCCTTCGGATCTTCTTTGATCCGGCGCCCGACCAACTGACTCATTCTCATAGTTGAAATTCCTCAAAAAGTGTTAAAGCACGGTAATTCCCAGTGCCATGAAAGCCATACCTGCCATCAATGAATAGATGACCACATGATGTTCCCCGTATTTATGGGCCATGGGGAGCAGCCCGTCCACTGCGACAAAAACCATAACGCCCGCTACTGCGGCATAGATGATATTCAGCAGCATATCCGTAAGAAACGGCGCAAGCAGCCAGTACCCCAGAAGCCCGCCGAGAGGGTCGGCAAGTCCGGTCAGAGAGGCGTAGAGAAAAGCCTTTTTGCGGCTTCCTGTTGCATAGTAGACCGGTACGGAAACGGCGATCCCTTCGGGAACGTTGTGCAGAGCCATCGCCAGTGCCACGGGAATACCCGTCTGCAATCCTCCCAGAGCGGAGGCAAAGACCGCCAGTCCTTCCGGAAATTTGTGAAGTGCAATGGCGGCGGCAAAGCGGATGCCCACCTGATGCAGTTTACGGCTGTCGGGGGGAGCATCTTTCATTTCCTCGATGGGGCGCATTTCGTGGGGGTTGCCGCTTTCCGGAACAAGGCGGTCGATAAGACACGCCAGAACCATGCCGCAGAAAAAGGCAAGCATGGCATAGAGCGTTCCCGATGCGGAAAGTTTCTGCAATTCCCGTAACGCATTTCCGAAAAGTTCCACGAAGGAGATGAAAATCATCACTCCGCCGGAGAACCCCAGCGCAATCGCGAGTACCCGGATATTGGTGCGGCGGGCGAAAAAGGCCGCAGCCGCCCCGCCGACCGTTGCTAAACCGGCCAGCAGAGTCAACAGAAAAGCCTGTCCGAATACGCCCATTGCCTGTTCCTTATCCTGTTATTTCTGCTCCTTTTCCACAAGTTCTCTGTGGAGGGCGCGCTGTGCATCTTCAAAATGTTCCCGGTCGATGATGAACTGCATATTGACCTGACGCATACACTGGTCGAGAGCCAGAATGTTGATATCGGCATCGGCAAGTGCTTTTGCGGCGCGGCAGAGGAAACCGGGGATCTTCATATTGCTGCCGATCACGCCGATGATCGCCACTTTGCGGGTGGAGATCACGGCTCCGGGGAACTGTTCTTTGATAAGGTCGAGACAGCGGCCCAGCTCCTTGTTCTTTTCAGAAACGTAGTGCGTGATCGTGTTGGCATTGGTATTCTTGGCGATGTAACTGATGCGCAGTTTTGCCAGAGACTCCATGATTTTGTAGTCGTAACCGCTGGCACCGACCATTTCGGGGTCGAAAACTTCAATGGCAACGATATCTTTGCGACCGCAGACCATATCCACTTTGGGAATGGGGGAGACGTAGTTGCGGCTGATGAGCGTACCGGGGTGACCGGGGTCAAACGCGTTGGTGACACGGATGGGGATATTGTTCAACTCCATTGCTTTCGCGGCTTTGGGGTGGATCGCCTCCATCGCCATATCCGCCAGCTGATCGGCGATGTCGAAGTTGGTATGACCGATGGTGCGGACATTTTCGACACCCATAAGTTTGGGGTCGCCGGTGGAGAGGTGGAACTCTTTGTGGATGATGCCTTCGCGGGCGGCGGTCACAACGGCAAGTTTGCTGAAAGTGATCTCGCTGTAACCGCGGTCGAATTTCGCCATAACGCCTTCAGCGCACTTGGCGTAACCGGTGACGATCGGCATGCAGGAGGCAAAATCCAGTCCTTCAAGGTTGTGGAGAATGGTATCTTCCATGCTGCCGGTATCCTGATCGCGCCAGCCGGAGAGATCGACAAAGACGGCGTTGACGCCGTTGGCTTTCAATATGAGCGTGGAGTTGAATGCACTGTGCGCTTCACCGACGGAACTGAGCAGTTCACGGGCGGCGGGCAGATAATCTTCACGGTGGAAGTGGCCGAAACTGCGCAGCTTCATCAGGTGCTGCAAGCAGTCGCGGATGCCGTCCATACGTTCATTGACGAAGGCATCGGCTTCGTTCAGATCGAGACCGAGTTCTGCAAATCCGGCATTGATTTTGAGCATCTCTTTGCGGGTATCTTCCAACTTGTCGAGCCAGACCTTGTCTCCGGCGGCGAAACTGCCGTAAATGCCGGGTTCAGCGGTCTTTTTGTTTTCGAGAAGCATATTGGTGATGCCGCCGTAAGCGGAAACGACGAATACGCGGTTGTAGAGGTCACGTCCTTTGCGGTCGCCGATGAGAATGTTCTGCATCAGTTCCCCGAAGCGGCTCATGCTGGTGCCGCCGATTTTTTCTACGGTATGAAATCCCATTTGTATAACTCCTCAATGTATTAAAGGTCTTCGATGCGCATGACTTTGACCGGACTCTGGTTGATGGAGAGCGTAGCGACTTCCGCCAACGCGCTCTTCAGGGCCTTTGCGGGGGCTTCGTGGGTCAGAATGACCAGCGGAACATTGCCGTTTTTGCCCTTGGCTTCATCCTGGATCATGCTGGAAATGCTGATGTCGCGGTCAGCGAGCAGACGGGTGATGGAGGCGATGACGCCGGGGCAGTCCTGAACTTCAAAACGCAGGTAGTAGCGTGAAGTGATCTCATCGGCGGCAAGCACCTTGTCATAGAGTTTGCCTTCGCGGAAAGCGGGAATACGGCGGACGGTTCCCCCGGCAAGATTGATCGCCACATCGGTAATGTCGGCAACCACGGCGGAAGCAGTGGCGGCACGGCCCGCGCCGCGTCCGTAGAAGAGGGTCTGTCCGACGGTGTCGCCATCGACCAGAACGCCGTTGAATACTTCAGAAATATTGGCAAGCAGCGTGTTTTTGGCTACCAGAGTGGGGGCGACGGAGAACTGCACATTGCCGTCATTGTTTTTGATCGTCGCAAGCAGTTTGATACGGTATCCGAGTTCATCTGCGTAACGGATGTCATCAAGAGCCAGATCGCGGATGCCTTCGATGCTCACGGGATCGAGCCCGAACCATTCCCCGTAGGCGAGGGCCGCAAGGATGGCGGTCTTGTGGGCGGTGTCAAAGCCGTCGATATCCAGCGAGGGGTTGGCTTCGGCATATCCCAGTTTCTGAGCATCCGCCAGAACCGAGTTGAAATCTGCGCCTTCCCGTTCCATGCGGGTGATGATATAGTTGCATGTTCCGTTCATGATGCCGCAGATGCGGTTGATGCGGTTGGAAACGAGTCCTTCGCGCAGGGCTTTGATGATCGGAATACCGCCGGCAACGCTGGCTTCGTAGTAGACATCGACACCTTTCTTTTCGGCGGCGTCAAAAATCTCTTTGCCGTGGAGGGCGAGCAGAGCCTTGTTGGCAGTGACGACGCATTTTCCGGCATTGATGGCATCGAGGATGAATTTTTTGGCGATGGTGGTTCCGCCGACGAGTTCCACGATGATATCGCACTCTTTGATGGCAACAGAAGCATCGGTGGTAAGGATGCCTTCCGGAACAGCGATGCCCCGGTCGGTGGTGATGTCCAAATCCGCGATACGGGTCAATGTGACATTGACACCGGTACGTTTGGCGATGACCTCTTTATTGAGCAGCAGATTTTCTGCCACACCCGCTCCGACGGTTCCGAAACCGATGATACCTACTTTGACTTCTTTCATGAAAAATAAATCCTGTATAAAAATGGTTTAAAAACAATCCAAACTATAATATAGCACGTTTTATGCAAAAAGACAATATCAAAACTGCGCATAAGCAAGGATTTTATGTATAATTCATGCTGTTTGGATATGACTGTCAAAAATCCGGAGTTGTTTGGAACAAAAACTTTTATTTTTTCCGAAAGATGCTATATTATAAAAACAGACGTTTTTTATCAACGTTCAGGATTTGAAAAAATGCAGAAATTGGAAATAAATAAAAATAAATTCCGTACTCAGGTCAAGTTCGCCGACAAAGCGGCACGGCTGGTGCTGGGGGAACTTTTCCGCAATCACCGCCCCGCCGACCGCACATTGAGCGGATTTTTCCGGGAGAACCGTCAGTGCGGTTCCAAAGACCGTCAGTTTATCAGTGAGAGCATCTATGCTCTGCTCCGCTACTGGGGCATTTTGCGGTGCTTTCTGCCTGCGGAGCGGCGGGAGGAACTTGAAAAAGGCAATATCCGTCTCGGCGCACAGGAACTGCCCGCCCTTTTCTTTGCGGCGTTGTACCTCGACTTTCAATTCATCCCGTGGGCGGATGCTCTTGCCGCAGAAGTGAATATCCCGTGGCCGAAACCGGCGAACGGCCCCTCTGCTTCGCTGCTCGACCGGGCGGAAGCGTTGGCGGAACGCTTCGGACACCCCGGCGGATTTTCGCTTGAAATGCTTGTGCCGGAGTGGGTCAGAGAGAAACTCCCGGCGGACTTCCCCATGGAGCGTTTTCTGGACGATCTTCAGCGGCGTCCCCCCATGTGGCTGCGCGCCCAATGCGGCGATACCGCAGAACTGCTGGATGAATTGGCGGAGGCGGGGCTGAATTTCCGCATTCACGAAAAAATGGAGAATGCCATTGCCGTTGAGAACAGCCGGGTCAACCTTTTCACGCTTGAAGCCTTCCGGAAGGGCAAGTTTGAAGTTCAGGATCTGGCGAGCCAGTGCATCGGTCTGGCGGCAAACCCCAAACGCAAAAGCCGCTGGTGGGATGCCTGTGCGGGGGCAGGGGGCAAGACGCTGCAGTTGGCGGATCTTATGGCGCGCACCGGAACGGTCGTTGCCAGTGATATACGGGAGTACAAACTGGAAGATCTGCGTTTCCGCGCCCGCCGCGCGGGGTTCCCGAATATCGTGACCCGTCCGTGGGACGGCAGGACGGTTCCGCCGAAACAGCAGCAGAAGTTCGACGGTGTGCTGGTGGATGCTCCCTGCAGTTGCGGCGGAGTCTGGCGCAGAAATCCCGACGGCCGCTGGATCTTGACTCCGGAGGAGATCACAGAGGCGGCAAAACTGCAATACGACATTCTTTCGGCGGCTTCTCCGGCGGTTGCCCCGGGCGGCGTGCTTGTTTATGCGACCTGTTCGCTTTTTCCGGAGGAAAATCAGGATGTCGTCAACCGCTTTTTGACGGCGCATCCGGAATTTTCACTGGAAGAGTTTGCCGACCCGCTGACGGGGGAAACGGTCAACGGGATGCTGCAAGTGTACAGTTTCGACGGCGATTGCGATTGCATGTTTGTTTCGAGGATGCGGCGGAAAGGGCGTGATGATGAATAAGCCTTTCAATATCGTTCTGTTCCAGCCGGAGATCCCGCAGAATACCGGTACGATCGGCAGGTTGTGCGTCTCCACCGACACGCGGCTTCATCTGATTGAGCCGCTCGGCTTTTCGCTGGATGAAAAGCACTTGAAACGGGCGGGGATGGACTACTGGCAATATCTGGATCTGACGGTTTACAAAGATTGGCAGGAGTTTCTGGAACGCAACTCGGATATGGAGTTGTTTTTTATCTCCACGCACGGAACGGTCTCTTACTGGGATACGGAATATCCGGAGGGGTGCGGACTTGTTTTCGGGCGTGAGTCCAGCGGCTTGCCCAAAGAGTTCTACGAAACTTATCAGGAGCGTCTGCGTTTGATCCCCATGGAGGGGAAGTTCCACCGCAGTCTGAATCTTGCCAATGCGGCGAGTATTGTTTTATACGAAGCGTTGAGACAGCATAAATAGGGGGGATTTATTTTTATGGATATGTATTTGAGAGTTGCGCTGCGCCTGATCGGTGCGGTGCTTGGAATTCTTCTTCTGCTGGCATTCATCATTCCTCTGATGCTGATTTTTCTGGTGTTGTTTTTTCTCCAGAAATTCTTTCATATCAGGATACGGAAGCACAACTGGATGCCGCCGATTTTCGGAAAACTGGACTTTCGCCGCCTGAAAGACTGGGCGAACTTCGACAACGACGAAGACGACGACATCATCGACGCCGAAGTGATCGAGGTCCCCGAAGACTGCAAAAAATAATATCGGCAGTCCGTTTGGAAAAAATCGCCAAAAGTCCGGGCTTTCGGCGATTTTTTGTTTGTGATACTCAGTGGCAGGCGATGAGTTCGACTTCCACCAGCGCGCCCTTGGGAAGTGCAGCGGCGGCAACGCAGCTGCGGGCGGGTTTGGAGATGAAATACTTTTCGTAAACGGCGTTGAACTCCGCAAAGTAGGACATGTCACTTAAAAAACAGGTGGTTTTCACCACTTCGTCAAAAGTATAACCGGCGGCTTCAAGCACGGCGGCAAGGTTCTTCATCACCTGTTCGGACTGCGCTTTGATTTCGGCGGGAGCAAGAACTCCTGTCGCCGGGTCCAGAGCGATCTGTCCGGAGGTGTAGAGCATGTCGCCAACCTTGACAGCCTGTGAATAAGGGCCGACTGCTGCGGGCGCATTACTGGTGGAAATGATCTCTTTTTTCATGGAAAAATTCTCCTCTTTTATTTTCCGACGGAATATCCGGCGGCGCGCAATGCTTTTTTGATTTCTTCAAAATGTTCAAAATCACGGGTTTCCATAGCGATTTGCAGGAAACAGCCGTTGATGTCGTTGTCGATGTTCCCGCGGGCGTGATTGACACTGACCACGTTTGCCCCCAGTTGGGAGATGATGGAACTGACCCGGGTGAGTTCGCCCGGACGGTCGAGCAGTTCGATGTTGAGTTCGGATTTGCGTCCGCTCGTGACCAAACCGCGGTTGATGACGCGCGAAAGAATGGTCACGTCGATATTGCCGCCCGAAACCAGACAGACCACCTTTTTGCCCTTGACCGGCAGTTTGCCGAACATCAGAGCCGCAAGTCCGGTGGCTCCCGCACCTTCGGCAACCAGTTTCTGCCCCTCCATCAGCATCAGGATCGCGGCGGCGATCTCATCGTCTGAAACCGTTACAATGTCATCCAGATATTTTTTGCAGAGTTCGTAAGTTACATCTCCGGGCTGTTTGACGGCGATACCGTCGGCAAAGGTTTTGACCGTTTTGCCGGAAACGACTTCGCCTTTGCGGTAACTCTCCGCCATGGAGGGCGCACCTGCCGCCTGAACGCCGTACACTTTGCAGGAAGGGTTCAGGGACTTGACCGCCATGCCGATCCCGGCGGCAAGACCGCCGCCGCCGATGGGAACGATGACCGCTTCGGCATCGGGGAGTTCTTCGAGGATCTCCAGACCGATCGTGCCTTGTCCGGCGATGATTTCAGGATCGTTGAAGGGGTGGACAAAGACGGCTCCGGTTTTTTCCACTTCCGCACAGGCGGCGGCGTAGGCGTCATCGTAGATCCCGTCAACAAGAACCACTTCTGCTCCGTAACGTTTGGTCGCCTCCACCTTGGAGATGGGCGCAGTGCTGGGAACGAAAATCTTGGCTTTGATGTTGTTGACCTGTGAACCGAGCGCAACGCCCTGTGCGTGATTTCCGGCAGAACAGGCAATGACGCCGCGTTTCTTGTCCTCCGGGGAGAGTTTGGCGATCTTATAGTACGCTCCCCGGACTTTGAAGGAACCGGTAACTTGGAGATTTTCCGGTTTGATATAGACATTTGCCCCCGATTTTTCGCTGAAACGGGGTGCGTGGATCAAAGGAGTGTGGCGCAATACCTTGCTCAACTCCCGGCGGGCATCATAGAATTTATCGATCGTCAACATTTATTCACCTGAAAATTTATAAAAAGACAATTTAATAATATACCCCGTATCCATTGAAAAATCAAGTAATTCTGCACCGGGGAACGGGTTCTTTTCTGAATGGATTTGAAAAATGCAAAACAGATGTTATATTATTTCCGGTTGAACTTTCACTTATCTTTTAACGGGGAGTTACAGTAATGAAAAAATATTTTCTGTTGTTTGTGTCGGGTTTGTTTGCATTGTTGCCGGCGGCAGAACTTCCGCCGCGCGGAAGTGATTGGGCCGGTGTGCCGGATCCCTCCTGGTATCTGCATTACGATGATGCTGCTGCCGCTGCCAGACGGGACAATAAACTGATCTACGTTCTGCGGACAGGTTCGGATTGGTGCGGATGGTGCGTAAGATTGAAAAATGATGTTCTCTCCAAACCGAAATTCAAACAGTTGGCGGATAAACATTTCGTTTTTCTTTACCTCGATTTCCCCCGCCGGGTGAGGATGCCGGATGCCCAGAAAAAACATAATGACCAGGTCTGCCGGAATTTGGGGCTGCGCGGCGGCTTTCCCTCTGCCAGAGTCATAACTCCGGACGGCAAAACCATCGGGCAGATAAGCGGATACAGCCCGGAGGATGCGTATGTCGGCAGATTGGAAAAAATGATAAAAGATCATCTCCCCGCTGTGCCGGAAGAGGAGCAGAATCCGGTTCGGAAACCCGTGCGGAAAAATTCTGCCGTTCGCAGCAAAACCGTTTTGAGTGCGCCTGACCGGGGAACGTATATGTCTGTCCTCAGCATGGGGACTTCCCGCAACGGGGAAGGGTTGATTTTCCCGCAAAGTCTGCAGTTGGAAGCCGGAGAGGTCATTTATTTCCGGGTGCGCTGTTCACTTCCGGAGGGCCGCCGCGCCAGAGTGATGATCGCACTGCCTTTTACCAATACGAAAATAATCAACTCCAAACTGGGCAAGGGGGAGTGTGAACTTGTTGCCGGAGTTGGCTTCATTTCCCCGTATCAGTTGCGGGAACTGGAATTGCGGCTGGTTCCGATGGACTCCAATGAGCCGATCGAAACCCGTACGATCCCGGTGGATCTCGGCTGGTTTTCCAGAAGCGGTCAGCGGTAGATGACAGGTGCAAAAAAAACTGCGGCATTCCGTCGGGGATGCCGCAGTTTTTGTAAAAATACGCTGTTTTATTTTTCTTCAGCAGGAGTTTCAGCAAGCGGAAGTTTTGACTTTTCAAAAAGTTCAACGACCTCCTGTGAAGGTTCTTTGCTCCAGAGCGAAAACAGCACGGCGGCAATGAAACCGGCAAGGAACCCGGGGATGATCTCATAAAGTCCGGTGTGAGCCATAAAGACATACCACAGCGCATCCACGAGGAAACCGGCAACGATACCGGCAACAGCACCGCTGTAAGTAAAACGTTTCCAGTAGAGAGCCAGCAGCATGACAGGACCGAATGCAGAACCGAATGCCGCCCATGCACAACTGACCAGCCCCATGATGCCGCCGCAGGAGGGACTGTTGGCGATCAGGTAGGCAACCACAGCGATAATGACCACGATGATACGTCCTGCCCAGAGCATCTCTTTTTCGGAGGCGTTCTTGCGCAGGAGCGGCTTGTACATATCCGACGCAAAAGCAGAGGCGGAAGCCAGCAGTTGGGAGTCCGCCGTACTCATGGACGCCGCAAGGATGGCAGAGAGCAGAATTCCGGTAATGAAGATCACCACACTTACCATACCGATATTGGTTCCGACCCAGTCAAAGGCGGCACGCACCATGTTGACAAAGACAAGTTCGGAGGTCTTTGCCGTCAGTTTTTCAGCAAGGAAATTCCTGCCGAGCAGACCGACGACAGCCGAGAGGGAGAGAATAACGAAGATCCAGCAGCAGCCGATGATTTGGGAACGGCGCATCTCTTTTTCGGACTTCACCGCCAGAAAACGTACCAGAATGTGGGGCATACCGAAGTAACCCAACCCCCAGCCGAGGCCGGAGAGGATCACAACGATACTCTGCTGATCGAACATTCCTGTCGCCAGCGGATTGAAGTAATTGGGGGGCAGAGTGCCGCCGGGAGCAGCAAATTCGGGACGGGTCATCATGATTGCGGCAATGATCGGAGCCAGCATCAGTGCCGCCAGCATCATCATGCCCTGGAAGAAGTCCGTCCAGCAGACCGCATTGAAGCCGCCGAGGAAGGTGTAGACCACAATAACGATGGAGGCAATGATCATGGCGGTACTGGGGTTCATACCGAGAACCTTATTGAAAAGGATACCGCAGGCGTAGATGCTCGATGCTGCGTAAACGCAGTAGGTTAGCAGAAAGACCACGGCTGAAATCACCTGTACGCTTTTGTTGGCAGAGAGAAAGCGGTTGGCGAGAAACTGGGGGATCGTAATGGAGTCATTGGCAAGAATGGAGTAACGCCGCAGACGGGGGGCGACCAGAACCCACATGGCGATCGTTCCGAACAGAAGACCGACCGGGATCCAGACCTGATTGACACCGGAAAGATAGATCGCTCCGGGCAGACCCATAAGCACCCATGCGCTCATATCCGAAGCTCCCGCTGAAAGAGCCGATACCCACGCATTCATTTTGCGTCCGCCGAGGAAGTATTCTTTTTCTCCGTTGACATTTTTTCTATTTCTCATAAAGAAGTAGATCCCGACACTGACCATTACCACGAGATAAAACAACATGGCATACAACTCTTGATTTCTCATCTGTAATCCTTTCTACGTTAATGATTGGTACATTTGTATAATATGACACGCCGTTTACCAAAAGTCAAATCAAAACTCAACAGAAAACACAGAACAGGCTTATTTTTCCACGCGTCCGTCGTCTGTTTCGTCGATCGTCCGTGCTGCCAAATCCCGGAACATCCGTTTCATATCGACCACTCCGCCGATGGAGAACCAGAAGGTACTGATGACCGCGATGATCGTCGGGACGATGAGGTTGACGACCAGAAAGTAAACGGTCCAGTCTTTGTTGTCCCACGGGCTGAAAACGTTCCAGATGATCACTGCGACAAAGGCGATCACAAAGTAGTAGACAAATGCGTAAATAAAAACCGACCATGCGATGATTTTATCCCCTCTGGTGTAGTTTTCGTCGATCCCCAGAAGGCGGATGAAAAGATTGGGTCTCTTTTCGGGAAGTTTCTCTTCATCACGGTGCAGCATTTTATCGAGATCGAAGGGCTTTTTCAGCGTGAGAAATGATACGCCGCAGTAAAGCAGTATGCCCGTGACCATGGAGATGAAGAAAATTTCATTGGAGTTGATGGGGAATTTCACCGGGTCCATCTTCCAGATGATGTAGGGGGCAAAGGGAGAAGATACCGTTTCGAGGAATGTGCCGAGCGGAGCCGCCCAGCCGAGGTTGTCAAGCCAGGGATAGATCGTTCCTGCCCAGTTTCTCTGCACCAGTACGCCGCCGCCGGAAATGATGATGCCGCTCCAAAGCGAGGCGTATGCGCCCGCTGTTGTTCCGAAACGGGTGTAGAGGCCGCCGAGCATCACCGGTCCGGCACCGCCCAGCCAGATACTGGTCGTGATGATACTGAAAAGGTTGATATAGTCCAACTGCGCCATAAAGAAACTGCCGCAGAAGAAACAAAGCCCGATCCCGACCGCAGTAAGGCGCAGCAGCAGGATATGTGTTTTGGGCGACACCGGTTTGCCGTAGAGCGGCAGGATAATGTCCTGTACGGTAGTGATCGTGCCGGAGAAAATACGGCTGTCGTCGGTGGAGAGCATCAGCATCAGCATCAGCACAACGAACATCCCAAGAAGTCCGACCGGGAGCGTATGTTTCATGGATACCGGCAGCATCAACTGGTGGTAGAGCGTGCGGTACTCCTGAAACTTGGCATTGCCGCTGCTGTCGTGCCCCAGAACATCATGTGCCGTATTCAAATATGCCGTATCCAGATTGTTATTGTGTGAAAGCGGTTTGTCTTTGCCGATGATGTGTTTCTGCGGCGGAAGTTTTGCCGTTTCTGTGATAAGTTTTTCTCTGGTTGCATGGTCGGAAACGATCTCTTCTGCGACCCGGGCGGAGATGTTGTCACGGATCGTTTTTGCTTTTCCGGCAAAGTCGGCATGGTTCAGGATCACGATGATGATAACGCTGATAAGGAAGTAGAAAATCACCGAAAAACCGTTGCGGAAACTGCCGAGGACACCCGCCATTTTCTGTTCATGGGGCGTTCTTCCGGCGGTTGTTGAACCGGCACCGATCCAACTGGCACGGTTGAGGATACTGCTGAGCAGTGTTACGAGCAGGGCAAACAAGTTGAAATCCCGGAGTGCCGCCACATCGTATGGATTGAGGAAACTTTCACCGGCGACGCGGTCACCGAGTACCGGGGCGATCTGCCCGAACCAGGAGAAGTTGCAGAGGATGAACACGGCAAAAATCGCCAAAATCGGGTAGGCGAAAAGGGATTGCAGGGCATCGGTGATGATAAGAGCCACAGTTCCGCCGCGCCAGATGATGAAAAGGGCGAGGGTCAGTACAAAGATGATGATAAGTCCGAATGTCGATACCGGACAGCCCAGAATATTGACTTTATGGGGCAAGTCCAGCAGATAGATGAAGAAGCGGGCGGAAATCGCCGGAACGATCATATTGCAGAGCGTTTCGGAGAATGTCCGCAACGTTGCGGCAAAGATGCGCAAACTCTTGCTGTACCGCATTTCGAGGAACTGTCCGAGCGAGAGAGCCCTTGTTGCCCGGTACCGGTACATACAAAATCCGGTCAGACCGATGATCATGCCGAGCGGCCCCAGAATATGGTTCCAGAATGTGATACCCAAGCCGGTTTTGTAATAGGCTTCGACCTGTGCGACCAGTGTAACGACGGCGAGGGCGTTGGCAACGTCGGCGACACAAATCACATAACGCCCGCAGACCCGTCCGGCGGCAAGGAAGTCCGCCACGCCCCGGATATACCGACTGGAATAGTAGCCCAGAAAAAGTACACACATCATAGGGACGATAACGATCGTCCAGTCGATCCAACTCATATCAAGCACCTTTCAAATTAAGTTTTACAATTTTAAATAATTTAGCATCAAAACGGTTCATATTCAAGAACAAGATGATTTTGAGGTTATAATATCCGGAAGAATGTTCCGGCAAAAGTTTCTGATTTGTCTTTGATCCCTTTGTAAAATTCCAAACTTTGACTTCTGCATTCTCTCAAATGCGTCATTGGATTTTTGTCAGATAAAAAAGTTTCCTGTTGCAATATGGCGGTAGTGAAAGCCGGTCAGAGCGGCTGGTTTGAGCCGGTTGTCCAGAGCAGGGATCGTTGTACTCTCCCCCCGGATAAATTCGTCCAGTACCCGCTGAAGTTCCCGGTAACGTTCTGCAATTCCTGCAATGCGGATCTGGTTGATTTCAAGACCGAAATGTTTGAAGTTTCGCAGCCATTGTTTGCGAAATTCCTTTTGTAATTCCTCCAAAGAGGAAAGGAGTTCCGGGATATCGGCAGAGCAGAGTTCTTTCAGTCCGGCAATGTCTCCGGAGCGATATGCTTCACACAAACGTTTCCGTATCTGCAATTTTCTTGTTACCGCATCGGCAATATTCCAAGCGTAACCGATACTGCCGGCACAGTTGTCATGCCGGTACGGAGCTGTATATTCCCGGAGTTGCTGATAGTTTTCGATGAGTTTCTCCATCAGATCCGGCGCAATCGCCGGAAATTCATTGCAGGTTATTCCCAGGAGTGGATCATCCCACAAGATGGCATCAGCAGAAATTTTTGCAATACTCCCGTCGGACTTTTGAACGGTATAGCACAGATTACCGCATTGTTTCTGTAAATGCCACGATGTTCCGGTAATAACTTCAAAGAGAGCGGAGGTTTGAAGTTCATTTTCTTTTCCGGAGTAGACCAGTTCCAGTGCCCACAGGAGGGATGCCCAGGAGGAATTGAAGTCACAATAAGCCCCGTCATCGCCCCACATGGTAAAAATAAGTTCCTGAACTCCGGTCCGTTCACAAGCCTCCAGACAGGGAAGAATGGTAGCCCGGGTCATTTCAAAATCAGTCCACATCCGCAACCATGTCCAAATGCCGCTTGCCATCATTGGACTTCTGCCATTCAATGCTTCTGTCCGGCGCAGCATTTTTTCATATGTTTCAGTATCCCGATGATAATAGTCCCAATAGGAAAGTTCTACATCATCCGGAATTCCCTTTGCATCGAGTCCGGAAGCGGTATCGTAATATTCCTGATTTTTATTGGCGTAGCGGAAAAACATATCTGCCCAGATCATCGGTTTCAGCCCCATCTTGCGGCACATAAGCGTAACACGCTGCAAATGCCGCTTGAAAATATCCAGAGAGTTTTCATAACCATTGATATCCATGAAGCGTCCGCGCCCGAGATCGAAAGTTTCATCCATGCCGATATGGATATTGCGGGAAGAAAGAGCATTGCTCCAGAAAACAAGCATTTTTTCAATCAGGCGGTAACTTTCCGGCTCATCGACCATAATGGCACTGGAAGTATCCCGGATCTTCTGATAGACCGGCCAGCGCATGATCGGCTCCAAATGACCCATTACCTGAATTGCGGCAGAAAGTTCCACACCGAGTTTCTGTGCATAACAATCCATTTCCCGGATCTCTTCCTGCGAATAAGCACCCCGCATATAACCGAAATAAGGTTCATCCGGTAACTGATAAGCATCTTTCACATAGAGCATCACCCGGTTGCATCCCATCATGGCAAGTTTGCGAACCCATACCTTAAACGCAGAAACAGTCATTATATTTCCACGGGTGCAATCCAATAAGATCCCGCAGGAAGAAAATGGATTTTTTTCTACTGTTTCTATGCCCGCGAAAGCCAGAGCAACGCCTCTGGAAATCATGTATTCTCTTCCGTATGACACGACCCATTTTCCGCCGGAACGTGCAACGGCAAGCGTTTTTTCATCTCCGGAATAGCGAAAACAAATATTACAGAGACCGTTTGCCGGAGAAACTGGATACTCCTCCTGAAGTGTTTTCAGAATAACCTGCACTCCCGTAGAAAGTTCAGCAGGTTCATAATAAAGATGAATGCTTTTTTTCATTTACTTAAACTCTATCTCATAAAACGTTTCGACTTTGTGCCGACTGGTCAGATAAATATGATCTGCTCTTCCCGGTGCAATCATTGGTGCACTGGGGCGGTTATACTGATGGATGACAGTGGCTGAAATTTTATCCTTTTCCGGCGAAACTCCCAACTCCTGCCAGGAAATTGAAATCAGCGCACTCCAGCCATCGGCAGTGCGGGCAACCTGATTATTCCATTTCCCACGCCAAGCGCGGTTTGCCTTGAAGGACCATTGGCGGTTTCCTGCCGGATCAGTCACTAATTGAAAATACCCTTTCTGCCCACGCCATTTTCCGGAAATAAAGACTTCTACACCTTCTCCCTGAGGTTGAACATTTCCGGGAGTCGGAGGACGGAAGAGCATTTTTGCCGGATCTTTGTGAAAAAGTTTTACTCCGAAATAAATAGCCTTGTCATCATAAAGAACTTTTAGTGCAGTCTGACTTTTTGCTGGCAGATCAATACCGTTCATCGTAAAATTGGTTATACTTTCGGCATCTGCCCACGCTCCGACTTTAAATTCCGGATCGAATGGGACCGGTGCTTTTGCCCTCAATGCCGTCAATTTCATACCGGAGGCCGCTTTTGCATAAGATTCAAAAACTTGCGATGCTCTATTGAGCATGATCCGGCTATGGGGATGAAGTTTCTTTTCTGCCGCAGCAGTCAGCAGTTGACGGCATTGGTCTGTGATCCCTTTGGTAAAAACAGCCATATTATAACTGTTGAAAACAGAATCGTTCCAATAAGAGCCTCCGGGAGATTTGAGCCAGTTTTTCTCAATGATTGAATAAAACTCCCGCATTTCAGGAGCGGCAGGACCATATACCCGGGTGAAGAATTCATCCCGCAGTTTTTCCGCCCCCACTTCCGGATCCCAAGAGCCATTGGCAAGCACCCAGAAATACGGAGCATTGATATCCCAAACCAACACTCCATTCTGCCGGGGACCTTTTTCATCATCGGAATTCATTTCAGAATAGGTTCGGCAAACACCGAATTTGCTGATGTACTTCCAGTCCGCGATGGCAATGGCATCAACCGGACGGGGAAAAGGTCCGGTCAAACCGTAATACTCACGCCACGTAAGATTAGGTGTATTGGCAAGAAAATTCATCGTCTTATCAAAAGTCTTTTTATTTTGCGGACTTTCTATGGAAAATTTGGAGTTTTTGAAAATCGGACAAAAGGCAATATCAATAATGGGAGAAACTTTGACCGCCGGAACGAATTCGGTAAAATAATAACCGTGCGTAAGAATACGTTTCCCGGGATATTTTTTCTGCATATGATCGGCAATGGAGTTCAACCAGATAAAAAAACGGGTGGAATAGTAATTTTTTTCTTTGTCAGTAAGTGATTTCCCATCCGGCAATGTAATAGGCGCACGGCAGGATGCACACTCACATTGATCCCAATTATCTTCAATCATAATCCGTATCGTATCATAAGCGGAGTCGGCTGCGAGTTTGGCATCCAATTCCCGGAGAAATGCTTTTGTCATATCTTTATTGGTAAAACACAACTGGGTTTTCATGGTACGGCTGCCGGGGCGTATGCGTTTTCCCTTGATCAGCGGGAAATATTCCGGATGATCTTTGTAGTATTTTTTCTCTGTGATGTAGAGACGATTGAGATTGTGACCGCCGCCAAACTCTTTGTACATGGCATATTTGTTATTCACCTCATCTTTATGATTGAATACAGCGTTCCAGTTACTGCCTTGACGAACTTGCCACAATTCGGAAGAACGGTTGTGCTGACGGGGGCCGATCATCTGCCAGCCGCGAAGTTTGAATACGGGAATGTCGATGTAATCGGTTCTGCTGAAACTCAAGTTGCTGTTTTTCGTAAAAACAGTACCGAATTTTTCATCCGGTCTTGCCCAGATAATATCGGTATTGTACCGGAGCAATTTATAAACACCGTTGAGGACTCCCTTGGAACATGAGGCAAAAAGATAAACTTTTTCCCCAACTGTACGGACGGCATAACCATCATTATCATTGAGTTTGACGGCATCTTGAGGAATTTTGCTTAAAATGTCTTTGCTGCATCCCAGAATAAATGTACTTTTACCGGCTGAAACCTCCTGCCGGATTTCCGGAGCCGCACCTGAAATAAGCCGGATATGTTCCGCAAGTTCTTCTGCCGCAAAACGGACAGCAGCATCTGCATTTCCGGAAATAACTATTTGAGAAACACTTTTCCCGTTGACTGTAACCGGAACTGCGGCATTCCCAGTCAGGAGTATGACCACTCCGAACAACAAAATGAATATTTTTTTCATACGCCCTCTTATTCAATGTATTTCAGTTAAAATCTCTTCTGCGATATTGATTCTGCCATCTCTGGCTTTTGTCCAATCTCCGCAGCGATTTGTCAAAACAATGACAAAACATTTCTTCACCGGATCGACCCAGACAGTCTGCCCCGTCCAGCCCGAGTGATAGATTGTCTGCGGGGAGAGACCACCGGGGATACCATGCTCTTCCATATCCCAACCAATGGAACGGGAATGTTTTATTTCCGGCGGATTACAGTTTTTGAAACAAAGATTCAGTACCTCCGGCGCAAATATACTGCCGTCATTTTTCAACATCATGCGGCAATATTTTGCCAAATCAGACGCTGTGGAAAAAATACCCGCATTCCCGAGAGCCTGCGGAAAAAATGCTCTGGCGCCGGGATCGGAAATAATTCCGGGCGCAGCATTGATCGTACGGATCGTTCGTTCTTCTGTTCCGACCGGCGGTCGCGTCCAGTGAGTATCACTCATGCCGAGTTTTTGGAATACCTTTTCCGATACGATTTTATCAAGCGTTTTGCCCATAACGTTTTCGATGATCAAGCCCAGCAGAATAAAAGCCGTGCAGGTGTATTGGAAAATTATTCCGGGGTTTTCCGGGAAAGTGATATCCAAAAAAGCATCACGCATAACTTCCGCCGGTGAGATTTGAGGATATGCCATACTGATACCGCTGATATGAGTAGCCAGCATTCTGACAGTCACAGTTTCACGCATCACTGTACGGAATTTTGGGATATAATCGGTAAAAGGACGATCCAGTTCGATTTTTCCCGCCTCAATTGCAGTAAGCAAAGCATTGGTCGTACCGATGACTTTGGTCACACTGGCAATATCGAAAACAGAAGCGGGAGACATCAATACATTATTTTCCCGGTCGGCGAAGCCGTATGCACCGGAAAAGAGATCTTTTTCTACCGTTCCGGCGAGAACGACGGCTCCATTGATGATGCCATTTGAAATTTGCCGTGCAATACAATTGGGCGTGGTATCCATTGTGAATCCCTTTCGCAATATTTACGCTTCTTTTTCAAAGACACGGATGTAATCTACCAGAAAATCATCTTTTCCGGCAAATTCAAATGCCGCCGGTACGGGTAAATGATCTTCGTGCCGGTAACCTTTTACTTCTGTGGAAATCAAAATAAATTCAGGCCGTTTGGAGACATATTGAGAAATATGCCCATCTTCGATACCATCTACATAGAAGGTGTAACCATTTTCGTCCCACAACATACCGAAACGGTGAAATTCTGTTTGATCAAGATTATCCATGCCGCCGCATTTGGCGTGTTTCATATCAAGTCCGTAACCACCGGTGAAGGCGTTGTGCGGAGCAATACGGTTTAATGAAAAACATTCCATAATATCCAATTCCGTACCGCTTTCAGCGGGATCAAGACTGGAGCCAATTACCGGAGACTGCATCCAGAAGGCACTCCACCATGCTTCAGGATGCTGCTGCAAACGACAGCGGCATTCATAGTAACCGTAAGAATGAGTATAAAGATTTTCTTTCAGTTTACCAATATTCCATTGCAGATGATCGTTTTCAAACGTTGTGGCAGTGACCGGTTCATCCATAAAATTATAGCCTGTCTGCAGCTGGGAACTTACCGGTCTGCCATCTTCCATAAGAAGAGAGAAAACAGCATTGCTTTTTCCATCAAGATGAATACCCTTTCCGGTCCATGCCGGATGAACTTTGCCCATCATTGAAAAACGGTAATCCCATTTACTGCGGTCCAATTCTGTACCATCAAATTCGTCATTCCAGACAAGTTTCCACTTCCCATCCGGCAATAAACTGTATTCGTGATCTTCCAGTTGAAATTTTTTCATGATGTCTATCCTATTCAGATGCAATAAGCTGCATATTCCAACTGACATATTTCTGTGTAAATTCGGATTGACCAAGAAGTTCTTTTGCATTGGGTTCTCCCACGTGCATATCGCCGCAAAGGACAGCGGCACGTTCGTTGTGGCGGGTCTGGATGCGGAAATTCTGCCAGTTGTCTTTAACGGCGGGAGAGAGAGCGTACCATTGGATACCGGAATAAGTTTTGTGTGCCGTATCTCCGATCATCAGCGCACGGGAGGGTGCTTGCATTTTTTTAATGTCGATGCAGTCATAATAACCATACTGGGTTTTCGTTCCCGCATCATCATACCAGAGGTTGTAATTCATGCCGTAACTGCATACACGGGTCGTATCGAGAGACGGGATCGTCGCCATCCAGTTACGGGTTTCGGGAGTATAATCTTTCGGCATACCGCTGGGGCAAAGCAAAACATTGACACCATTGCCCTGTTTGTAAAAATCATTGAGATCTTTTGATTTCCCGATATATCCCAATTTCACCATCGTATAAGACCATGGCATTTTGCTGGTTTTGTTGGTCTCTATGGCGACGAGCATAGAGTTGTTGTCATCTGCGTAAAATGTCAATGCTGTTCCAACCTGTTTGAGATTGGATACACATTTTGCCGCATTGGCTTTCTCTCTTGCCTTGTTCAAAGCGGGCAAAAGCATTGCCGCAAGAATGGCGATGATGGCGATAACGACCAACAGTTCGATCAGCGTAAAATTTTTGTTCTTCATTTTTTACATCCCTATTTATTGTTTGAGAAAAATTTATATGAACATCAATACGATGACAACGTGGAAAACAGCTTCAGTATGCTGTTCCGCTTCCAGTCAGATTATTGCTGATTTTTACAGCGGTTTGCTTTACAAGTTCAAATGCTTTTTCAGACTGTTCCGGTTGGACTGCCAAGCCGAATGCCAGTGCGGGGAAACCGGGACAGCGGACGATGTGACCGAGAATGATTTTATCGTCCTTTTCAAAACGGACAAAACCGTTTTTCCGCATCGTTTCGATTTCTTCCTTGGGATATTTTTCCAATTTCAACTCTTTCAGACAAATCTTTTTTGCCTCACGGTCATCAAGCGAAGAAAGCAGCAGACGTCCTGCGGCTGATTGCCAATGATCCATAAAGTGAAATTGTTTCCATGGCATAGTCATATAATAATCGCGGAAGTAGTAGGTGAGCATTATTCGCGTCGAGCCTTGCATTACTGCTGCATTCACCTGTGAAGTCAATGCTGTTGACAGTTGATAAATCGGTTCGGCAGCAGCATTGGCCATTTGTTTGTACAAACTGTCACGCGTTGCGATCGATACGATCATCGGACCGGCAATATAACCCTCTTTTCTGGAAATCTGTTCCAGATACCCCCGTTTGAGCAGTTCTCCCATGATCCGGGTACAGGTCGCAATATTGATGCCGACTCCTTCGGCAACTTCAGATGGGGTCACTCGTCTGCCGTTTTGCAGAACTACATATTCGAGAATATCAAATGTTTTGTGCAGTGATTTCATAATATGAAATTATCTCCTTTCTTTTTGAAATAAATATATACCATTCTTGAAATTAATGCAAGCGGAGAAATAAAAAAAATACACATTTTTTACACAGTCATCCCGTAAAATTTTGAAAACTTGACAAAAAAAGAAGATCCATGCTGCCTTTTGCTTTGCGACAAGGCGAAAGGAAAAACACATGGATCTTCAAAAGAGTAAATGGTTATCCACAAAGACGGGGTAAGAAAAAATTGCTTCCGTTACGCTCAAACTATGTCAAAAAAAAGCCTTTTTCAAAAAATTACGGGATTTTTCTGAAATTTCTGTATTATCTGCCGGATCTTTCGATCAGTTCGACCGGGAGCAGGCGGCATAAATCGGAAAGTTCGGGCCAGTTCAGCAGCATCTCCCCCGCCGCCTGCACCAGTTTTTCTGAACCTCCGCGCAGCGTTGTCAGCGGCGGATTTAAGCGGGAGGCAAAGGGCAGATCATCAAAACCGACCGGAAAGAAATCTCTGCCGATCTCAAGACCATTCTCTTCGGCAACAATATAAACATTCCGCGCCAGACGGTCGCAGAGACAGAAAACCGCCATGGGCAGCGGCGGAACTTCTTTTACGAAATCACGGAAACATTGCAGATAAAATTCGTTGGGACGCTGCTCCGCATCCGGTTCTTCATCATCACAGGGAATAATATACTCTTCCGGTGAAAATCCGTAGTCCGTCATCGCCTCCGCCCATGCCCGGTAACGCAACAGACTTGTCACAGGCGTCTTGTATCCGTAAAACCAGACCGGCAGACCATGCTTTTGCAGCAGATGACGGACTCCGAGCATCGCTCCTGCATAATTGTCAAACATGACCACCGGCGTTTTCAACCCGGAAAGATAACGATCCAGCTGAAGGACCCGGACTCCCCGTTCCAACGCCCTTTCCAAAGCCTCCTGAACCGGCGGAGTATCCACCGGCATTAAAAGCAGAACCTCCTCCGGCGAAAGGTGGTCGATCAATTTCACCAGCGTCGGAATACTCTGACGGACATTGATGACCTTGAAAGGCAGATCGTTTTCACAGGCGAAACGTTCCAGAAAGTAGGAGATCTCCCCCTCCTGCATACTGTCGCACCAGCGGGCGTAAAAACAGTGTTTGAAATCGTTTTTGTTTCCGTTGCCGTTTTTCAACTGAAAGGAGGCATCCAGAAAGATCCCGCGGCGGGCAATATTGCGGACAACGCCCCGTTTTTCAAGTTCCAGAATGACGTGACGGATGGTATTGCGCGAGACATCCAGCCGTTTGGAAAGAGCCAGTTCGTTTCCAAGACAGCCGCCGACTTGCAATGTTCCGGCAGAGAGTTCTTTTTCAATATTTTCCAGAACCTGCCGCTGACGGTTCGGAAAGTCCGTTATGTTGAGAGTTATCATTATCTTTTTTTGATTTACTATACACAAAAATTTCCGGAAATCAAGCAATGTCTGAAAAAATTACTCTTTTTTTCAGGCTTATTGCGCTGAACTGCGGATAATATCAAGCAGTTCGTTGCGGCAGTTTTCAAAGACAAAAGGCTGATATTTCGCACGGGTGGAACTCAAAATCGTCTTGACGATTTTTGCGATTTGAGCCTGTTTTGCCGCATCATTTTTACTGACTTCGGAGGCCTTCTGAAGAATAAGATAATCCTCCAGACCGACTTGCCACATCTGCCAGCGGCGGCTGGCAAAACGGTTGCCCCGGGCATCCCGGTAGGTCGTGCCGTAATTCATCTCATTGACCGTATCACGGTACGCAGAGGGATTGGTGGTCCAGAATGCGCACCCGTTCAATTTTTCGTGCCATGCCAGCCACGGCTGCATCCGGTACACTTGCAGTTCCTGGGTCGGATTTGCGGTGCAGTTGTAGACCCATACCGGTTTTCCGGTACTTTTCATACGGTCGGTCGATTTTTTGAAACCGTAGTTGTAAGGCGCAAAGTGGTAGGTCTGCCGGGGACACCACACATCCAGATAAGGCGCGAATTTCTCAATTACTTTCACATCGTTGGAACACCAGTCCGAAAAGATCCGTACTTTGGGGTCATGAGCTTTAATGGCTTTGGCGGCGGCGAGGAATGGTTCACTTAATATTTCGTCGTAAATTTCAAGGACCCAGTTGTTGTAATCCAATCCCTCTTTTTTCAGCAGGGCGGTCAACTGGTCGAGCCATTGTGCATACTCTTTTTGCCAGCCTTTTTCACGGACGAACCACACTTCGATCACCAACTGGATATCGGCGGGCTTCATCCGTTTTTTCAGTTCAGATATGACTTTTTGCAGGCGGGAGAAATCATATCCCTGCTGTTTGTGGGGGGCACTCAAGTGGACATGGAAGGTGTTGACACGGCTTTCCAGCATGAAATCCAGAAATGCCGGATTTGCCGCACTGGAATAATCCCAGTGAAAAACCGAAATCGGCATCCGGTCGGGCAGAGCAAAAGGTTCGACCGTCAGGGTCAATGCCATGGTGCGGACCGTGTAACGGCCGTCCAGAGGCGTCAGGATCATTTTCCCCGTGTACTTTCCTGCGGGAACACCTCTGGTGCGGAACCACGCCTGAATACCGATCGTCTCCTGATCGCCCATGTGCAGAATGGTGTCCGCCGTAATGGGGCGCGGGCAATCCGGAGAATACTGGATCGGCTGCAGGAAATTCAGTTGGGCGTATTTTGCGATATCTCCCGTGAGGCGCACCTGAAAATCCCGGGGGCCGCCGGAGGTGTTGCGCAGCAGCGTTAATACCGCTCCGTGGGCATTTTGCGGCAGACGGATCGCGGCGGCGTTGCTGTCAACGGGAACGATCGGTGTTTCGTAGTTGAATGTCAGCATTTGCGGGAAAGCGCGCCATGCGATGCGGGAGTTGAAAATGCGCTGATTTTCTTTTTTGATTTCAGCAAGTTGTGCGGGGGAGTAGAATCGGCTCCGGAGTTTTTCCCCGAAAGCCTCAAGGCGTTTGGTGTGATCGAGTACGACCCGGTCATTTCCCATGCCTGATTTCTGAAAGCGGGCGAGTTCTTTCTGCCAGTTGTTTCTGATTTCATTGAAATCGATATTGAGGGTGGCGTCGAAGACTTCCCGGGGGATCTGCAAGGTGTATTGGGGCAGTGTTTTGGCGAGATTTTCATCAAATCCGTCCGTCCGAACGGAGACTTCGCCGATCCCCATGTAGCCGCCCTGTGAACCGTAATCCATTCCGAATGCCACAGAGACCATGCGGTTATTGGGGGCGCGGGTGATAACGGTTTTGACGAGTTGCCATTTCAGTTCCTGTCTGGCGGAATTCACCTCCCGGTGAACGACATCGCCGCCCCACTCCACATCTTCTGCAAGGCAGACTCTTGCGCACTTCGGGCGGTTGGAAAAGACTTGAGCCGTCACATAAAGTTTGGAGGCATTGCCCATTTCCTGTGCGGAAAAGTTTTTTACTGCAAAAAGCCAACTCCGCTGCTGCGGGGCGCAAACCAGCAGTGCGCCCAACTCTTTGTTGCCGCTGGCGGGAACCCAGCGCAGAGAGGCACTTTTATTTCCGGCATTTTTAACTTGCCACTCTTTCAGATTGTGGTCATCGACCAGAAAGTTGGCACGGTAAAGTTCCTGTGCTGCGAGCGGAAAAACGACAAAAAGAGACAACAATGCGAGATGTTTCAGCATGGTTTTACTCCGATCAGAATACATGCCCGGGGCTGTAGATGTGCAAATACCAGTCCGTAATGAAGCCGTAGTCGTATTTGGGGAAGAAGATCTTCACGGTATTGGTGCCGTTATTGTTTTTTTCTGTGGAAACGTGACCGTCGAACCAGCAGACATTGGCGGTGGTATTGTGCCATGCAGCTACAAAACCGTTGTTGACGCGGGGATAGATGTCGTAAAACATACGGTTTTCATTTTTCTTGCAGCTGTCGCCGAACATAACAGCCATACCGGCATTTTTTATGCGCGGAGTCTTGTAGTATCCGATGGTATCGGTCAATGCGCCATAGGTATATCCCATATCCATTTTGCCATCGGCGTCTTTGACCACTCCGGCGGGAGAAGCGGGGCAGACGTAGGTATGTTCGGCAGTCAGGCCGTAGTTGTACAAACGGGTTCCGTATTTGATGCCGTTGATGCGGTTCGGAGGAGTGTAGTCATCATAATCATTACTGTACATAAGGGCTTGTGTGCCAAGTTGTTTCAGATTGTTGACACAGGCGATGGAGCGGGCGCGTTCTCTTGCCTTGTTCAGCGCGGGCAGAAGCATGGCGGCAAGAATTGCAATTATCGCAATTACGACCAGAAGTTCGATCAGGGTGAATTTACGCTGCTGAAGTGCGTTTTTGAAACCGGTACATTCTTTCATGTTCACGTCTCCTTGATTTTTGATTTTGCGACTGTAAAAGTCATGATAATAAACCATTTATCGGAATGATTTATATTGTCTTTTTATGTCCTTTTTTGTCTTTCTCCGGATAATATACCGCCTGAAAAGCAAAAATCAAGCCGTTTTTTTACAAAAAAGCAAAAAAATGCGCATCCAAAGTCCGGACTTGTCCGACAGTTTATTACAAATCGTTTCAATCATGCTTGTAAATCAGCAAACTGCTGTTATATTAGTTCAAAGTCGTTCTATTCTTTCAGAAAGAGTTGTTCAGGCAGGAAGGCGAGTACAGAAACAGGCAAATGACAATGAAAATAAATGATAAAACGGTCAATGACGAAGAAGATATTCTTGCGGTGCTGGATGCCGTTGCATCCGGCGAGGAAGAGTTTGCCATTCTTGCCAAAAGTCCGAAGCGTTTTATTCAAACATCCGGAAATATGCTTGAATACAACAGCGGGCAGAAACTTTACAGTGCTGAAAATATTTCCAATGAAGATATAAAAGCCGCATTTCTCGACTATTACCGGGGAAATGACGGATATAAAAAGTTTTTCCGCAAAACCTCTGCCAAAGCAAAGAAAGAGAGTTTCTCCGATATTGTCCGGGAAACCTGGCACGACTTTCTGGATATTTGCATTTTTACGACCTTGCGTTTCTCACAAGACCGCATTTATTGCGGAATTGCATTATCCAGTTGGATTTTTTACAGCGTCTTTATTTTTGCCGGAATATTTCTGTTTGCGGTG
>JAFTUS010000135.1 GCA_017466125.1 Lentisphaeria bacterium
CAGCAGTAAAACTTGAAAATCATCCTGTCCCAGGCACACTTGAGTTGCAGTATTCCATTCACTCCCCAAGTGTGAAAAAGTGCCTGAATCTCTGGTTTGTACTGATCCGTTTTTTGAAAAGTTATTTCCAACGGCGGAAGCAGACCATAGAGTTCATCTATTTTTGCACTTCCGAATCCGGCTTTGCTTTGAAGCAGAGATAAAAATGTGTTGATCTCACGAGGGAAATCAAGTCTGTAAAGAGTTTGTTTCAAGAGTGACATAACATAGTTTCCTTTCCCGGTTGCGGTGATGGGGTTAAAATAAATTTTTCGGGATCATCCGGAGCGACATCGAGAATTCCGGAAGCCGGTTCTCCGGAACGGATGAGTTCAAAAATAAAATGCCGGATCTTCCGCTCAATATTGCTGCGGAGTTCACGGGCCCCGTTGCGGGTATTGTCGATACTGCGCAGGGTTTCTTCGATGACATCAGAAGTAAATCCATAGATATCAATGTTGTGGGATTTTTTGTATTCCGGCAGCAGCAGCTTGTAAAACTTTCCGGCGATCAGCCGCAGATGCTCCGGTTTCAAAGGTCGGAAAATCAGGATCTCATGTCCGAATTTTCCGAAACGGGCGATAAATTCAGGACTGAACCGTTCTTTAAGCTGCATTTCAAGGTTTTGCTGCAGGCGTCTTTCCGAAAGATGTTTGATGTTCTGAAAAACCTGTGCCCCGATATTACTGGTGGCAACGATAAAAAATTTGCTCAAGTCATAGGTTTTATTGTTGCTGAGCGTAATTCGTGCGGCATCCAACTGCTGAAGCATGATGGTAAAGATGGCAGGGTGGGATTTTTCAATTTCATCATATAATATGACTCCTTCATCGCATTGCTCCAAAAATGCTCCCATTCTCCCGGAACTTTTACCACCGGGTGTTCCAATCAAATTCATCAGAGCCTCTTCGCCTGCCTGCCGGGAAAATTCGGACATATCCAGCCGCAGGAAATTCCGGTCCGCAGTTCCATACATATATTCTACTGCGGAACGGATGGATTCTGTCTTGCCGACACCGGTGGGACCAAGCAGGAAAAGCGTTCCTCTCGGACGACCGGGCGTATTCAAATTTAACATTCCGAATTTGAGGCAATCACAGAGCTGAGAGAGGATTTTATCCTGTCCCATGATCCGGCTGTCCAGAAATTCTTTCAAGGCTTCCATTTTTTTCAATGACGGGGCTTGTTCACTGTTTTTGAGCGTGTTTTCCATGTTTCAGGTCTCCTTTCTTAAACTTTTTTTGATTTTTTTTGCAATTCGCTCTTGACTTTTTCATCTTTCGATGCCATTTTATAAATGCAAAAGCGTAATATTACGGATTTGCATATACAATACCACATTTAGCCAAACTTTTCAAGTAAAAAAACGAAGAAAGGAGGTAAAAAACAAAACAGTTCACTCAAAACCGTAATGTTAAACCATCAAAAAACACATCAATATGAAAGGAATCAAGATGAAAAAAACAGAATGGATCAAAAATAATCGGTATTTTCTGGCACTTCTCGGTTTGCTGGCGTGGCCTGGCAAGGCACAGGCAGCGGTTCAACAGGTTACTCTGGAAACCGGTTTGGGGTATGTCGGGTACTTTATCATCGGCATGATCATGCTGACCTCCCTTATATTGATCGGAGTCGGCGGCTATCAGATGAGTCAGGATTCCGGTAAAGGCAAGATGACCGTGGCGGCTGGTGTGCTGATCCCGGTTTTTCTGGCTGTCGTTTACTACATCTTCAAAACCGTTTTGAAGATCGACCTCGACTTTTCACCCAATCTGTGAGGTGGATATGAATGATGTATCGCCAATAACAATCACCCGCAATCCCGCTCAGGCTGTATCTTCGGTGGTGAAACTCTTTGGTTTCCGCGTCCGGGGTAATACGGTCTATGTCTTTTTCGGCGGTTTGGTCTGCGGAGTATTTTGTGCGATTGCCGCCTATCCGGTGCATATTCTGCTTGCCGGAATTGCCATGATAACGCCTCCAGTGCTTTCAACACTCTTTATCAGGAAATTCATTGCGGATAAACCACGCTGCTTTTTCTGGTTCTGGTATGATGAAAAGATGCAGGGGCGTTTTCTGCGTAAACCCAAACGCAAGGGAGGTGTTTATGCTGCAGCTTCCTGA
>JAFTUS010000136.1 GCA_017466125.1 Lentisphaeria bacterium
GGAAAATGTCAGTTGTGAATGTATGCTGGTTTGTTTGGGATACAATATTCGCAAGCTTTTTACCTTGATTGCCGGTAAAGGAAAAATTGACTATTGGATTGCTCCTGACGGGCTAGAAGCAGAACTCCCCAAAACTCCCAATATGGAGAAAATTATAAAAAAACTACAAAGGAAAGAGGCTGCTGCGAAACATTAGGTTTTGCAACAGCCCCTTTTTTTATTTACTTACTTTGTAATTTTTGCGGTATTGAGCCGGTGTCACCTGATAGCGTTTCCGGAAGGTCACATAAAAATAAGCCAGATTACGGAACCCGTTTTCGTAGGCGATCTGTTCGACTGAAAGATTGGTGTAAAGCAGTTGCGAAAGTGCGTTATTCAACCGCAGTTCCAAAATATATTCACTGGGAGAAATCCCGTAATACTGCCGCATACAGCGGCTGACGTGTTCACGGCTGCGGCCTGAAAGTTCAAAGAGACGGGTTACTCCCGCCTGATAATTCTTTTTCTGACGCATGGCAGCGAGGAGCGATTGCAGCCATGCCGGTTCATTGCAGTGGTCGCAGTTGTAATTCTGAATTCTCATCCCCAATGCCTCCAGCAAAAGCAAACGTCCTGTCACTTTTCCCTGTGGAGAATCATTGATCGGCTGTTGCAACAGCCGCTGTTCAAAAACACTCTGCATACGTTCCAGTTGAACTTGTGTCAGGCGGAATTTGCCCATAATATCATCAACTCCGCTCCCCGGAGCGGCAAGCGTGTGAAAACATTGTAAAAATACATCCGGCTTGATATTGCAGTTGTAAATTCCATAAAATTCAGAATTTTCGGCACAGGTCAGCAAATGAGTATCCCGGGGGCGGATGAAATACATATCACCGGGAAGAAGTGTTTCATACAAACCGTTGATCTTATGGCGGCACACTCCCGACCGGACGATGAAAAACTCAAAAAAATCGTGATTATGCTCTTCGAAAACATGATTTCTATTCCATTCCTGATAAGTACAATAGACTTCCCCGTTAAAAAGCATGCTCTTGCCGAAAATCAACTGCATAAAAAAACCTCCTGTTTCAAAAATACAATAGCACAATATGAATAAATATGCAAATAATCTGCATAAAAAAATAAAAAAATATCACCGTAGAATAGTTTTGTAAAAAAACTGTTAAAACTTTCTTTTTTCAGCAAGTATATTTACCGCCATACCAAATGCAACTGATAAAAGGATTGATGATAAAAAAGGAGTCTTCAGGCATGATCGATCTGACGTTATACCCGTGGCTGCTTACCGGAAAAGGAAAAGACGGCGAAGAACTCAGCCTCCCCTGTACCGTGCCGGGGGATAATATGAGTATTCTGCTGAAAAACGGAGTCATCCCGGACCCGTATTTCGGAGAGAACGAAAAACTTGTTCAATGGGTTGGCGAAAATGATTGGAATTTTATCTGCCGCTTCTTTTTGGATCAACCGGTCAACGGACATCATTTCTATTTGAATTTTGATGCAGTTGATACCTGTGCAGAAATATCTCTCAACGGAAAAATCCTCAAAAATTGTGACAATGTTTTTCTCCGTCAGCGTTTTTTTACAGAAAACATGCTGAAACAGGGCGAAAATATTCTAAAAATCCACATTCACTCTGCGATTGCAGTCGGTAAAGAACGGGCTGCTCAATATCCTTTTGACTTGAAGAAAAATAATAATAACCAAATCGATCATTTGCAGTTTATACGCAAGATGCAATGCTCCGGCGGCTGGGATTGGGGTCCCTGCCTGTCCGTTGCAGGAATTTATGGAAACATCTATTTGCAGGAATTTGACTGCGCCCGGCTGGAAAATATTCATACGGAACAGTGTTTTTGCGGCGACGGAGCCGACCTGACTGTTCATGTGGAACTGGAAGCAATTTCCTCCGGAACAGTTCCGCTGAAAATAGAGTTCAACGGGGAGCGTGTTGAGAAGAACATCCCCGTTGTTTCGGGAGAAAATCACATATCCCATACTTTTCATGTCCCCTCCCCCAAACTCTGGTATCCCGCCGGATACGGCGAACAGGCCCGCTATTTGCTCACAGTTGCCGCCGCCGGAGAGAGCATACAAAAACAAATCGGTTTCCGCGAAGTGAAACTCCTGACTGTTCCGGATGGAGAAACGTCCGCAAGTTTCTGCTTTGAGATCAACGGCAAAGCCATTTTCTGTAAAGGCGCGAACTGGGTCCCATGCGAGGCAATGCCGGGGCGGGAAAATCCGGAAAGGGTTGAAGATTTGCTCCGTTCCGCCGCTGCCGCCAATATGAATATGATCCGGGTCTGGGGCGGCGGCAAATATGAAACGGAACGTTTTTATGATCTTTGCGATGAACTGGGCTTGCTGGTTTGGCAGGACTGCATGTTTGCCTGTGCCGCGTACCCGGATTCGGCAGAGTTTCTCGCCTCGGTCCAGGCGGAACTGAAATATCAAACCCGCCGTTTAAGCACACATCCCTGTATTGCACTGTGGTGCGCTGACAATGAAATGTTCATGTGTTTCGGTCAATACCACCCCTCCCGTGAAGGATTTAAATATGCAGTGCTGTACGATCGGGTAAACCGTTTCACGGTTTCCTGTTTGAAAGAATTCACCCGGGGTATCCCGATCCGCCGCAGCACTCCGGATCGGGGTGAAAATGATTTTTTTGAGCATTTCTGGGATCGCTATGACAAGGGAGACACCCACTTCTTCCGGGTCTGGATGTGGAACGATCCGTTTTCGGTTTATCAGACGATCAAACCGCGTTTTGTAACCGAATTCGGTTTTCAGAGCATCCCCTCTTTGCGGACTCTGCAAAAAGTTCTGCCGCCGGAACAGGAAAACATCTCGTCTCCGGCAATGGATATCCGTCAGAAAAATGATATGAAAACGGTGCGTATTCTGCGTGCGCTCTGCGATCACTTTTATCTTCCGGTAGAGTTTGCTGAACAGATCTATTTAAGTCAGGTCACGCAAGCCGTCTGCATCCGGACTGCAGTCGATGCGTGGCGAAGCCGGAAACCGTGGTGCATGGGTATTCTGTACTGGCAGTTGAATGATATATGGCAGGGCTTTTCGTGGTCGTCGCTGGATTATTACGGGGAGTGGAAAGTCCTTCATTATGAAGCACGCCGTTTCTATGCGCCGACTTGGGTTTCGGCGTATGAAAGGGACGGCAAACAGCAAGTGTCGGTCATTCATGACGGCACCGCACCCGTCAGCGGAACTCTCAGGATCAAATGGCATCGTTTCGACGGCAGACAACCGCTACTGTTATCCGAACAATGTTTGACTGTTTCACCTGAAAAAATATTTACTGCCGATTTGCCGGAAACCGCAGAATTACCCGCCTCCGGTTTTTACGAACTGGAATTCAACGGTATCCGCCGGGAATACTTTTTGCGTCCATTCAAGGAGTGTCTGTTGAGAAAAGCAGAATTGAAAATACAAGTCAGCAAACAGGGAAACCGTTTTGAAGTATCTGTTACTTCCGACGGCTATGCGTTTTATGTGTTTGCCGAAGAACGGAATGTTCTTTGCAAATGGTCCGATAATGCCATTACGCTCTATCCCGGCGAAACAGTTACGTTGAGCGCATATCCGGAAAAAGAAATATCGCTTGAAGATTTTATTCAAGGTTTGCACTTTCATCAAATTCAAAACAGGGGGAATGAATCATGACAACAGTAAAAATTGATACTCAAGTGCTTTTTGAGTTATCTCCGCATCTTTTTATGCAATTCGCCGAACCGCTCGGCACATCGGATACTTCCATTGACGCCGCATGGGATTTTTTTCAGAAACGCTGGCAACCCAAAGCACTGGAGATGATAAAAAAACTGTCTCCGCCCATGATCCGCTGGGGCGGCTGTTTCTCATCTTATCACCATTGGAAAGATGCCATCGGCCCGTATTCGCAACGCAAGCCGATGCACAACTTCTGCTGGGACGGTATCTATCTCAATGAGGTCGGTACGGCAGAAATTGCCGAACTGGCACGCACAGTCAACGCTGAAATGCTCTTTTGTGTCAACTTTGAATCCGATGGCAGAAAGCATTGGGCATATCCCCGGCCCGGCATGGACCTGTGTGGCAGCGCAGAAGAGGCTGCGGAATGGGTGCGTTATTGCAATGCCGCAGATGATGCCTTGCGGAAATCTCACGGCTTTCCGGAGCCTTTCAATGTCCGTTACTGGCAAATCGGCAATGAAACCAGTTACGATGAACGGGGATTTTCCAGTCGGGAGAACGCTGTAAAAGCGAAGTATTTCGCAGAAAAAATGCGAAAAAGTGATCCCGGTATCAAACTGATCCTCTGGGGTGACGGTCCGAATGAGGAATGGTACACCCGTTATCATGAGGGAAAGACAAGTTATTGGGCGGAAGAGGTCTGCAATGAAGCCGGAGAATATGGCGATTATATTGCATTTCACAATCACTGGTCGCCGCCGGATATTCACGGTTTGGAATATCGGAAAAATCCGGATCGCACCTGGGAGCGGCTCCTGGAAGGCACCGGGATTTTTGAGGAGCGCATCGTTTACATGTGCAACTCCGTGAAGCGTTTCCGGAAAAAACTTGCCATTACCGAAGCGCACATGTTTATCGGCGGCCGTCACCGGGGAGATGTACTCTCCTCATGGGGTGCAGGTCTGGCTTATGCCCGTTGTGCCAATATTCTTCAGCGGCACGGTGATGTTGTCGTAATCGCCACTCTTGCTGATTTTTTCGGTAACCGCTGGCAGAACAATGCCATCATGCTGCCGACCCCCATGTGGCAAAATAATTCGCCCTATTTTCTGCCAGTCGGTACGGTCATGGCTCTTTTTTCGTCGCACTCCGGCAATACTGCTGTACGGGCAACGGCTCCGGATGGAGTTGACATTGCCGCCAGCAGAAATGGCAGCCGTTGCTTTATCCATGCGGTCAATTTGCACCATAATCAGGCACATACATTGACTTTTGATATTGACGGAGTTACAAAGACGCCGGATGCCATTTATGAAATATCCGCAGATATCATGGATGAAGTCAACGATATGCAGCCGGATATTTTCGCTCCGCAGACAGTAACGCCAGCCGCTGACGGCAGATACACCCTCCCCGCCGCCGGTGTTGCTGTTCTGGAGTTTCAACTTAAAAACAGTTCCCAAAACCTCAAATAAAAAGGAGACAAAACAAATGAAACCAAAAAAATTTACCCTTATTGAACTGTTGGTCGTCATTGCAATTATTGCAATTCTCGCTGCCATGCTGCTGCCCGCTTTGAACAAGGCGCGGGATAAGGCGCGCACGATCAATTGTGTCAACAACCTGAAGCAAATCGGCTTAGGGATGGCACAATATACCGTAGACCATGAAGACCGCATCACGACCCGTGGTATCGAAAACAAGGAAGGGTTCTTTGCCGGACTTCTGCATACCGGAAAATATGTATCAAGTCATCTTTTCCGCTGTGAGGTTGCCAATACTTCCGCCTACGGCAATTACGGCAGTTCCTACCACTGGAGTCTGGATCAACTGAAAAAAGGTTCTTCCGATTCAAAGAACGGTATTTACATGTATACCGGTTATGCACTCAGCAAAGGCTTCTGCGGGACCAAAATGAGCCGCATAAAAAATGCCTCCGGCAAAATCATGTTCATCGAATATTCAAAATCAAAAGATCTGGATAAACCTTACTTTGAACTTGATCCCGCATTTGCCGACGGAAGCGAATTACTGGGATTGCGCCACAATAATCAGCACTCTTTGAACGCTCTCTACTTTGATAACAGAGTGGAAACGCTGACCGCCGGAGCCCCCTGGCAGGCCGGTCATTTGCAACTGACGACCAATGGAACCATCGTTGCCGGTTATACGGATCGAACTCTGTCTGACGGCGGCAGAAATAACTTTCTCTGGCGCAGCGGTTACTGGTGGGAGTACAGAGAGTAAAACAAACACTGAATATATCAGGGAAAGGAAATCATTATGACCAAAATTCACCTTTATCTTCTGCTTTTGGCTCTTCCGCTGTTCTTCTGCGGGGGAGCGGAGCATGTAAAAATCAATTCAAACGGAGCGCTTGAAGTCGGTTCAGCCCTCATCCGGGTCGTCAGCAAAGAAACGTCCGGCAGACTTCAGGAACCGAACCGGGAAACGTTCATCCAAAATAATGGTGTTGTCTCGAAGGATAACCAAACGGAATTTTCTGCGAAACTGAAGTTTTCCGTCGGAGAGTTTGATCTTAACGAAAAACTGTTCCTTGAAACTCCGGGAAAGTATCTTTTTACCGCCAAACTTTCCGCACAGGAGACTGTCAAAGTCAATGAACTTACTCTGCTCATAACCTTCCCCGCCGGAAGTTTTGCCGGGAAAAACATGACCGTCAACGGTCAAAAAATCACTTTGCCTGAAAAATTCACAAAGCGTCATATTTTTTCTGCTGAAAAACTCCGGAGCATCTCCTGGGTGGAAGGAGATACCGAATACACGATCTCCGGTTCAGGTAATATTCAGTTTCAGGATGCCCGCTGTGACCGTTGGAACTCCTTTCCGCTTTTCACCCGCTTTACGCCGTTTATGTGGAAAGTCAAAAATGCAGTCAACAAGTTGACCGTCACAACCAAACCGGTACGGATAACTCCGCTCCCTCTGGCGGCGGTCTGCAATATGGGTTTTGCCGATGATACTGCCGGAGACGGCAAAGGAGGCTGGACCGATCAGGGAGGGAGCAATGACCTGCGTGTTTTTTCTCCGGGACGGCATCTTTTCAATGATGTGATTTTCGACGTCGTTGCCCCCGAAGGCAACCAGGGAAAATCCTGTGTGGTATTGAGCAAAAATATCACCATGAAATTCCCTGATAAAGTTGTCGTCCCGACAAAAACAACAGGAAAATATTTGAGTTTACTTCATGCTGCCGCATACGTCACGCCGGAAATCGGCACTGTCGAACTTACTTATGCCGATAAAACCACCTCTGTTTTCAAGGTGGAAAAAGGTAAACATGTCTCTGACTGGTGGGTTCCCGGCGCGGTTTCTGACGGGGAAGTTGTATGGAGCGCAATGAATGACAGTTCACTGATTGGACTTTACGGCTGTTCATTTCCACTGAAAGAACAGCCGATTGAAAAAATCACCTTCTCAACCACCGGCGGAGCAGTCTGGATGATCGTTGCCGCTACGGTATCAGATATTCCGATCTCCAGAGTTCAACGTACTCCGGTCTATACAATGGAAAATGCCGAATGGCGGAAAATTGATTTTCCCCGCAGTATCAGAAAAGGTTCTGTTCTGGACTTTTCCCTGCTCGGCTTACAGGATGCCCCCGCCGGAAAATACGGCAGTTTGAAAACCACCCCCGACGGACATTTTGAATTTGAAAAACGACCGGGAAAAGATGTCCGTTTTTATGGAACCAATCTCTGTTTTGAGGCTAACTTCCCTAAAGACAGAGCAATGGCTGAACTTATAGCTGACCGGATCGCCGCTCAAGGATATAATACGGTACGTTTTCATCACTTTGATATGATGTTCGACGAAACCAAAAAGAAAAGTACCGATCTGCATCCACAAATGCTCGATCGTCTGGAAATGCTTTTTGCCGCTCTGAAAGAACGCGGTATTTACATTATGATCGACCTCTACTGCACCCGCTCCTTTTTCAAAGGAGAACTTCCCGGTTTTGAAGACTTGAATATCAAACGCTGGTATGAAATTCACCGGATGAAAGCCTATCTTCTGTTCACGGATGCGGGATTTGAAAACTTCAAAACCTTTGCCAGGAATTTGCTGACACATGTCAATCCGTATACGAAACTGGCGTGGAAAGACGATCCGGCTCTTATTCTCATGGGGTGCATCAACGAAGATGCCGTCTTTTTCGTCAATACCACAGATCAACGCATCCGGGATATACTCGAAAAACAGTTTGAAGCCGCCAATCCCGGCTTGAAAGGGGAAGAGCGTTCCCGCGCGTATAAAAAGTTCCTGATTTCCCTCTACGGCCGCAACTACAAACGCATGGCAGATTTTCTGAAAAATGAACTTGGCGTAAAAGCTCTTATCACGGACCAGAACCATTGGCAGCAGATCCATCAGGCTCCCATGAACGCCCGATACGATTTTGTCGATAAACACATGTACTGGTCGCACCCGACATTTGCAAACGGAAAAATAAATATGGCACAGGGCAGTTACATTCCGCAAATGGGCGGGATCGCCATACACAGCAACAGTGCCAGCCGGGTCATGGGCAAACCTTTTGCCGCCAGTGAAATGAATTATGCCTTTCCTTCCATCTGTCGTGCGGAGGGCGGACTGCTGCTCGGAGCATACGCCTCTTTGCAGGATTGGAGTGCGGTATATCAATTCTGCTATCTGGATAAACTCCGTGTCTTAAACACCCAACGTGCCGCCGATATTTTTGAACTGGCATCTGATCCGGTAATGTTTCTTTTTGACAAACAGGCGGTACTGCTTTATCTGCGGCGGGATGTCCGTCCCTCCGATGTGGAACTGCCGATTTTCGTTCCGGGGGACTTCGGAGAAAAACATTCCGTTTATGAAAGTTATCCACCCGATTATTACAATGCCGGAACGGTCGCAAAAATCGGAGCCGGGGTCGATGACCGCAATGGCTGTGTTGCCGATGCTGAAAACTTTTCCAAAGCAGAATTTCTGAAAAATGTTCAGAAAAAGTTAAAGGGAACTCCCGGTGTGTATGACCCGGACAATGCCTTTGCCGTCAGTTCTTCCGGAGAACTGGAAATCAATGGCAAAAACGGTATCTTCAAAGTAAATACCCCACGGACGGCAGGAGTGGTTCTACCGGAGGGGAAATCGGCATCTGCGGGGCTGTTGACTGTCAAAAACCGAAAAAGTTTCTCTGCCTGTTCCGTTTCTGCTCTCGATGGACGTAATATTGCTGACTCCGGGCGGATGCTGTTTCTGCATATCACCAATGTTTTTAACAGCAGAATGAAATTTTCCGACAAAACGTTTATGACCTGTGAAAACACAGGAACACTTCCCCTGCTGGCTCAACGCGGCATTGCTGACATCGTTTTGAAACTTTCTCCGGGAGCGACACCGCGCGTATACGCCGTTGATCTTTCCGGAAAACGGATACAGGAAATCCCTTCAGAATTCATCAACGGAACGTTCAAATTCACCGCTGATGTGTTTGCTGCGTCTCAACCCTGTTTTGTCTATGAGATCGTAAGATAAATTCACAACTTCCGGGGGCTTTCAATTTTGAAACCGTTTTCTTTGTAATATTTTTCTGTTATGAACAATAAATCATTTTCCTGTACGTTATTTGTGTAAGTGCAGCACTTGAAATGAGCAATTTAATATGAAAGGCTATTACAATGAACCATATATCAAAGACAACACTTGCCGCGTTACTGGCTGCTTTGACCGCATTTCCGGCATTTTCCGCCCCCGCTGACTCCGCAAAAGACGACCGCCCCGCAATGAATGAACGTTCCGGCAGAAGGGAGAGAAACCGCGGCGGAAACCGTTTCGGCCGTATGCAAAATCCCCGTTTTGACGCCGAACAGAAGTTGAAAGCACAATACCCCGCTGAGTTTGCCGAAGTTCAGAAACTCCGCGATGACGCCGAGAAAAAATTGCAGGAATTGGCAAAGAAAGCAAACATCGAATTGCCCCCCGCCCCCAAATCATGGCATGAACGTATGGCTGAACTCAAAGAAAAATACCCAAAAGAGTATGCCGAATATGAAGAGTTGCAGAAAACCGACCGCCGCGCCGCTTTTGCAAAACTCCGGGAACTGATGGAGAAAA